>JAEWCI010000082.1 GCA_023390705.1 Pseudomonadota bacterium | reverse complement strand
ATGCCGCCCGGGTGCTCGAGGAGGCCGCGCGCTCCGGCCGGCTGCACCATGCCTGGCTGCTGGCCGGGCCGCAGGGGGTGGGCAAGGCGACGCTGGCCTACCGCTTCGCCCGCTGGCTGCTGGCGGGCAGGCCGCCCGGCATGGCGGGGCAGCCGCCACTTGCCCTGGCGCCGGAACATCCGACCTTCCGCCGGGTGGCGGCGGGCGGCCATGCCGATCTGTTCACCCTCCAGCCCAGCACCGGCGACAGGGGGAAAAAGGAAGTGCTGCGCGTGGATGACGCACGCGCCGCGGTGCGCTTCCTGTCCTTCACCGCCGCCGAGGGCGACTGGCGCTGCATCATCGTCGAGGATCTGGAGCGCGCCGACCGCGAGGAAGTGCAGAACACCCTGCTGAAGACTCTGGAGGAGCCGCCCGCCCGCAGCGTCCAGCTCATCGTCACCAGCCAGCCGGACCGGCTGCTGCCCACCATCCGCAGCCGCTGCCGCCGGCTGGACCTGCACCCGCTGACGGAGACCGAGATGGCCGGGCTGCTCGGCCGCTGGCTGCCGGAGATGCCGGAGGTGGAGCGCGCGGCGCTGGCCCGGATCGCCGATGGCGCGCCCGGCAGGGCACTGGCGCTGGCGGAAGCCGAGGGGCTGGCCCTTCAGGCCATGGTGGAGGAAGCTTTGGCCGCCCTGCCGCGCCTGGACCCGCGCCGGCTGCACGACATTGCCGACCGCCTGGCCGGGCGCCGGGACGCAACGGCCTTGCCGATCTTCTTCGGCCTGCTGCGCCGTGCCCTTGCCTCGGCGACGCGCCAGGCGGGCCGCCAGCCGGCCTTGGCGCCGGGCTGGGTCGCCAGCCGTTCGCTTGCCGAGTGGTCAACCCTGTGGGACAAGCTGGGCCGCCTCGCGGACGAAACCGAGCGGTTGAACCTGGACCGCAAGCAGGCCGTTCTCACCGGCCTCGGCTGGCTCGCCGCGCGCTGAAAGACAGGCCGATGCCCCGCACCTATCTCACCACGCCGATCTATTACGTGAACGACAGGCCGCATATCGGCCACGCCTATACCAGCCTGGCGACCGATGTGCTGGCCCGCTGGAAGCGGCTGGACGGGCATGAGGTGTTCTTCCTGACCGGCACGGACGAGCACGGCCAGAAGGTGGAGAAGGCGGCGCAGGACGCCGGCATGGACCCGCAGGCCTTCACCGACCGGGTGAGCCAGCATTTCCGCGAGCTTGCCCAGGTGATGGGCTTCTCCAACGACGATTTCATCCGCACGACGGAGCCGCGGCACAAGCGCGCCTGCACCGCGCTGTGGGAGGAGCTGGCGCGGCGCGGCGAGATCTATCTCGGTCACTACGAGGGGTGGTACGCGGTGCGGGACGAAGCCTTCTACGGCCCGGATGAGCTGACCGAGCGCGACGGCGTGAAATACGCGCCCTCCGGCGCGCCGGTGGAGTGGGTGAGGGAGCCTTCCTACTTCTTCCGCCTGTCCAAATGGCTGCCCGAATTGCTGCGCCGCTACGACCTGCCCGCCGGCGACCCGGAGCGCATCGACATCCAGCCCGAGAGCCGGCGCAATGAGGTGCGCGCCTTCGTCCAGGCGGGGTTGAAGGAATTCGCGGACCAGCCGGGCAAGCTGGACCTGTCCATCTCCCGCACCAGCTTCAAATGGGGCGTCAAGGTGCCGGGCGACGAGGCCCATGTAATGTATGTGTGGCTGGACGCGCTGACCAACTACATCACTGCCGTCGGCTACCCGGACAGCAATGCCGAGCGCTGGAAGTTCTGGCCGGCGGATGTGCATTTCGTCGGCAAGGACATCGTCCGATTCCACGCCATCTACTGGCCGGCCTTCCTGCTGGCCGCCGGCCTTGCCCCGGCCAGGCGGGTGTTCGCCCATGGCTGGTGGACGAATGAAGGCCAGAAGATCAGCAAGAGCCTCGGCAATGTCATAGACCCGCTGAAGCTGGTGGAGGAATACGGCCTCGACCCCGTGCGCTACTTCCTGCTGCGGGAAGTGCCCTTCGGCAATGACGGCGATTTCTCCCGCGCGGCGCTGGTGCGGCGGCTGAACGGCGAATTGGCCGATGCGCTGGGCAATCTGGCGAACCGCACGTTGAGCCTGTTGCAGCGCAATTGCGGCGGCAGGCTGCCGGAAGCGACAGCGCCGGCCGAGGCCGATGCCGTGCTGTCCGAGGGCATGGCCGCGCTGCCGGCTGCTGTCGGCAAATGCCTCGACCAGCAGGCCTTCCACCAGGCGCTTGAAACCATCATGCATGCGGTGCGGGAAGCCAATGGCTACATCACCGTGCAGGCACCATGGGCCTTGAAGAAGACCGACCCGGTACGCATGGAAGCGGTGCTGCGCCACCTGCACTCGGCGATCCGCACCTATGCGACGGTGCTGCAACCCTTCATGCCCGGCACCATGGCAGCCTTGCTGGACCAGCTCGGCGTGCCCTCCGACCAGCGCAGCCTGGCGGCGCTGGCCACGCCGCTGCCGGCCGGCACGGCGCTGCCGCCGCCCAGCCCGTTGTTCCGCAAGATCGACGACAAGGCCGCCTGAGCCATGCTGATCGACAGCCATTGCCACCTCGACTACTTCGTCGAGGCGGAGATCGAAACCATTGTCGCCCGCGCCCAGGAAGCCGGGGTCGGGCGCATGGTCACCATCGGGACGAAGGTGCCGCAGGCCGCGGCGGTGAAGGCGCTGGCCGAGCGCTTCGACAGCGTCTGGGGCACCGTGGGCGTCCATCCGCACAATGCCGGCGAAGCACCGCTGCCGAGCGTGGCAGAGCTGGTGGCCCTGGCCGACCATCCGCGCATCATCGGTTTGGGCGAAAGTGGCCTGGTCTATTTCTACGACAAGGCGCCGCGCGAGTTGCAGCAGGAGAATTTCCGCCGCCATATCCGCGCCGCCCAGCGTTCCGGCCTGCCCTTGGCGATCCACGCCCGGCAGGCGGATGAGGATGTGGCGACCATGCTGGAGGAGGAAACCGCGGCAGGCGGTGCCTTCCGCTTCCTGCTGCATTGCTTCTCCTCCGGCCGGCAATTGGCGGAACGGGCCCTGGCGCTGGGCGGCTACATCTCCTTCTCCGGCATCCTGACCTTCCCGAAATCGCCCGAGATCCGGGAGATTGCCCGCGACGTGCCGGAAGACCGGCTGCTGGTGGAAACCGACAGCCCCTACCTCGCCCCGGTGCCGCTGCGCGGCAAGCGCTGCGAGCCGGCCTATGTCGCGCATACCGCGAAGGTGCTGGCGGAGGTGCGCGGCGTCTCCATCGCCCATATCGAGGTGGTGACCACCGCCAATTTCCTGCGGCTCTACCCGAAGGCAACGATCTGACCATGGTGCGGCTGAAGGTCACCATACTCGGCTGCGGCGGCTCTGGCGGCGTGCCGCATCTGGGCGGGGAAGGCGAGGGGGGCGAATGGGGCGATTGCGACCCTGCCGAGCCGCGCAACCGCCGCACCCGGACCTCAGCCCTGGTGGAGGGGCCGGAAGGCCAACGGCTGCTGATCGATGCCGGGCCCGACCTGCGGGCGCAACTGCTGGCCTGCGGCGTGGCGCGGCTGGACGCGGTGCTGTTCACCCATGCCCATGCCGACCACATCCTGGGCATAGACGACCTTCGCCAGGTCAACCGGGTTACCGGCAAGGCGCTGGACGCCTACGGCACCCGGACCACCATGCAGCGGCTGGACGACCGCTTCGACTACGCCTTCATCGGCCCCACGCCGCCCTTCTTCTACCGCCCGGCGCTGGAGCCGCGACGGGTGGAATACAATGAGGCGTTGGACCTGGCGGGCCTCCGGGCGCAGGTCTTCCGCCAGGACCATGGGGTGATGGACAGCCTGGGCGTCCGCATCGGCGGCTTCGCCTATTCCACCGATGTCGTCTTTTTGCCGGAACAAACCCTGCCATTGCTGGAGGGGCTGGATACCTGGGTGGTCGGCTGCTTCCAGAAACGGCCGCACAAGGTGCATGCCAATCTGGACCAGGTGCTGGAATGGGTTTCGCTGCTGAAGCCGCGGCGGACGGTGCTGACCCACATGGGCACCGCCATGGACTACGCGAGCCTGCTGCGCGAGCTGCCGCCAGGGATTGAGCCGGCCTATGACGGCATGATGCTGGAAGTGCCGTTGGACTGAGACAGACCAAGCCCCACCGGCCGCGCGGCTACGCGCGACATTGCCCCCGGTGCGGCAGGGCATTGCGCCCGTGTTCTCAACCTGTTCAGGACCTGGCAACGACAGGTGCGGGCCTTGCCGTCCGCGCCCGGGGCAGCTTTCCACAGCTTATCCCCAGCACACATAAATTCCATAATATATCTTATGCGGCATTTGTATGCTGTGGATGTCCCTGGGATAAGCCGTGCCGAATCCTCACTCGGCCCCTCAAACCTTTGGAATTAAATAAAAATTAGGGCCGCGCGGATGGCTGCCTGCCGGCCTCGCCTTCCGCTGCGGCACATCTGCCTCGGGCCGTGGGAACGGCCGGGCTTGCCCGGCCCTTGCAGCCCTGCTGAACCGCGCTGACCCTGAAAGAGACTCACGCGCATGACTGAAAGCTCTGCCCCGGATGCCGCCCTGCTTCGCCTGCTCGCCATCATGGCGCGGCTCCGAGCCCCGGAGGGCGGCTGCCCCTGGGACCAGGTGCAGGATTTTGCCTCGATAGCTCCCTACACCATCGAGGAAGCCTATGAGGTGGCGGACGCCATCCGCCGCGGCCCGGATTTTCCCTCCCTGCAGGACGAGTTGGGCGATCTGCTGTTCCAGGTGGTCTATCACGCCCAGATGGCGTCCGAGGCCGGCCACTTCGGCTTTGCGGAGGTGGCCCGGGCCATTGCCGACAAGATGGTCCGCCGCCACCCGCATGTGTTCGGAGAGGCCGCGGCCCGGGATGCCGCCGCCCAGACGGCTGCCTGGGAGACCCAGAAAGCAGCCGAGCGTGCGGCGCGAGCAGAGACGGGCGTGCTGGCCGGGGTGCCGGTCGGCCTCCCTGCCCTGACCCGCGCGGCCAAGCTGACCCGCCGCGCCGCCCGGGTCGGCTTCGACTGGCCGGATGCCGCCGCGGTGCTGGACAAGCTTGAGGAGGAAGCCGCCGAGCTGCGGGCCGAACTGCCCGGCGCCGACCAGGCACGGCTGAAGGACGAGGTGGGAGACCTGCTGTTCGTCCTGGCCAATCTGGCCCGCAAGCTGGAGCTGGACCCGGAGGAATGCCTGCGCGGCGCCAACGCGAAGTTCGAACGCCGCTTCGGCGCCGTGGAAGCCTCCCTGGCCGAAGCTGGCCGCAGCCCCGCGGACGCCTCACTGGAGGAGATGGAGGCGCTGTGGCAGGCGGCCAAGTCCGCGGAAAAGCCGGATCATCAGGGAAATTGATGACCCCGATCGAAATCCCCAGCCAGGTTGTAAATTGCTTTACTTTCCGGCATCCGCCCGAGAAGCAGGGGCGAGAGACTACTGGCACAGGTCGTGAACGAACCAGGAATCTGCGCTGCGGCGCGGGAGCAGGCGGAGAGGCGGCGCCGGCCGCTTGCCCTCTGCGATCCTGCTCGCTTCAGTCGGAGTGAGAACGGCACCCTCGGCCCGGCGCTATGCGCCCAGCAGTGCCTCGTGCAGTGCCTGCCAGCTCTCGCGGTCCGGGGCGCAGATCAGGCCGCCGCCGGTGACCAGCGGCGAATAGGCCCGGCCGTCGAATTGCGCGGCATAGCCGCCGGCCTCGTGGTGCAGCAGCCAGCCCGGGGCGTGGTCCCAGGGCATCAGCCGGTTGTAGAGCAGCGCATGCACATGCCCGCCCGCTGCCAGCCGGTAGTCATGCGCGGCGCAGCGGAAACCCACGGCGGCTGCCAGCCGCGGCAGGCGCGCCACTACCTGGCCGCGCAGCGGCGGCGGCAGATAGCCCCAGGACACCGCCGCGACCATGCGCTCCAGCGGCGCCGGTTCGGCCACCTGCAGATCCACACGCCGGTTCCCGGTGGCATCGGCCATCCAGGCCCCCTCGCCCCGCAGCGCGATGGCGGTGTCGTCGCCCATCGGGTCGTGGATCCAGGCAGCCACCACCTCGCCGCGCACCACCGCCGCGGCCATGCAGCCGAACAGCGGCAGGCCGGCGGCGAAATTGGCGGTGCCGTCCACCGGGTCCACGACGAAGGCCAGATCGGCGTCCCGCAGGCGGTCGAGCAACCGGGGGTCGGCTGAGGCGGCCTCTTCGCCGATGATGGCGCAGCCGGGGAAGCGGGCCACGAGCCCGGCCGAGATCACCCGTTCGGCCGCCTCGTCTGCATCGGTCACCAGGTCCAGCGGGCCGGATTTGGCGCGCACGGCTTCCGGCGCCAGGCGGCGGAAACGGGGCAGGATTTCCACCCGGGCGGCCTCGCGCAGCAGCGCCGCGACATCTTCCGCAGCGGCCGCGCCCAGCCGTGTCACGCCGCGCCTTGCTCGAAGCGCGCGCGGTTGCTGGGGGAGATCCGGACGGTGAGGCGGATGGCGCCCTCCCCGTCCTCGCGGGCGATCACCTCGCCATGACGGTAGAGCCAGGCCAGCCGGGCACCATCGCTGGGCGGGATGGCGTAGTCCACCGTCTCCATCCCGGCTGCGAGATGCGTGTCGAGTGTGGCACGCAGCGTCTCCAGCCCCTCCCCGGTCAATGCGGAAACTGCGACGGAGCGGGCAGGCTGGCCCGATCCGGTTGCCTCCGCCCCGGGCACCGCGCCGGTGCCGCCGAGCAGGTCGGCCTTGTTCAGCACCTCCACCACCCGGCGCTCCCAGCCCTCGTCCAGGGCGGCGTGCGGGCCTTCGGCCATCTCGGCCAGCACCTTCAGCACGTCGCCGCGCTGGGCAGCGCTGTCCGGGTGGGCAACATCGCGCACATGCAGGATGATGTCGGCCGCCGCCACCTCCTCCAATGTCGCGCGGAAGGCCTCCACCAGTTGGGTCGGCAGGTCGGAGATGAAGCCCACCGTGTCCGAAAGGATGGCGGTGCGCCCGGAAGGCAGGCGGATGGCCCGCATGGTCGGGTCCAGCGTGGCAAAGAGCTGGTCCTGGGCATAGACGCCGGCGCCGGTCAGGGCATTGAACAGGGTGGACTTGCCGGCATTGGTGTAGCCGACCAGGGCGATGACGGGATAGGGCACCCGCTCCCGCGCCTTACGGTGCAGGCCGCGGGTGCGGCGCACCTGTTCCAGTTCCCGCTTCAGCTTCACGATGCGCTCGCCGATCAGCCGCCGGTCGATCTCGATCTGCGACTCGCCGGGGCCGCCAAGGAAGCCGAAGCCGCCGCGCTGCCGTTCCAGGTGGGTCCAGGACCGTACCAGCCGGGTGCGCTGGTATTCCAGATGCGCCAGCTCGACCTGCAGCGCGCCCTCCCGGGTGCGGGCACGCTCACCGAAGATTTCCAGGATCAGGCCGGTGCGGTCGATGACCTTGCAGCCCCATTGCCGTTCCAGGTTGCGCTGCTGCACCGGCGAAAGCGCCGCGTCCACCACGGTGACGGTCACGCCATGCGCGGCGATGGCCTGCTTCACCATGGCGACCTGGCCCTCGCCCAGCAGGGTGCTGGGGCGGCGTTCGCGCAAGGGGTGGATGGCGGAATGGACAATGGTGACGCCGATGCTGGCGGTCAGCCCCACCGCCTCGGCCAGCCGCGCCTCGGCAGCCCGGGCCCCGCCATCGCTGGTGCCGGTGCCGCGCTGCGGCCTCTCATAGGGCAGGATGACGGCGGCGCGGGTCGGGCCGGCATCGCTGCCGTCCCCGCGGTCGTTGGCGGGCTGGAACCTGCCCGCCGCAGCACCCGGCGTACTCAAGGGCCGGCGACCATGCGGAGCGCGATCAATCGCCGCCGACCGGCGGCGCCTCGCGCGTCAGGGTGAGGGTCCCGCTTTCGCTGCGCGTCACCGTCGCAGCCGCGCCCGTGGCCCCTGCCCCGGCGCCTGCCGCCGTTGCGTCGAAGAGTTGGATCGGCGCGCCCGGCATGACCGTGCTGATCGCGTGCTTGTAGACAAGTTGCGTGTGCCCGTCCCGGCGCAGCAGGACCGAGAAATTGTCGAACCAGGTAATGATGCCCTGCAGTTTGACGCCATTGACCAGGAAGATGGTCACCGGAGTCTTGCTCTTGCGAACGTGGTTCAGGAACACGTCCTGCACGTTCTGGGACTTCTCGGCTGCCACGGCAGTGTCCTTCTTCTTGTTGGCGGGGGCTCCTCCCCAAGGAGCTTGCCCGCCGGATCACTCACAATCTGACAGCCGCGCCGCGTTTGGCAAGCAATGACAGATGCGCGGACAGCGCATGCCCATCATCGAAGGCCGCGTCCGGCGCCGCATTCGCAATGCCGCCGTCATGTTCCGCCCTGCCCAGCAACACGGCGCTGCACCCGGCGGCGCGTGCTGCCTGCATGTCGAGCGCGGTATCTCCGACATACCACACCTCCTGCCCGGCCGGCACCCCGCAGGCCGCCAGAGCCAGCCGCATCGGCGCCGGGTCGGGCTTGTCGGCCGTGGCGTCGCCGGCACCTACGAGTTGGCGGAAGAAACCGGTCCAGCGCAGTTCGGTTGCCTCGGCGCGCAGCAAGGGGCCCTGCTTGTTGCTGTTCACCGCCATGGGCGCCAGGGCCGCGCCGGCCTTCAGGGCCTCCGCCGCGCCGGGCATCGGCCGCAGGACCGCGAGGTGGCGGGCACGCACCTCCCTGTAGAAAATGTCACGCGCCCTCTCCCATTCGGTGCCGAAAACCTCGGGAAAGGACTCCCTGAGGGAGCGCCGGACCCGGGCCTTCACATCCTCGAGACTCCAGGGCGGCATGCCGAATTCGGCGAAGGCCGCGTTCAGCCCCGCGGCGATGGCCGCCCAGCCATCCACAAGGGTATTGTCCCAGTCCCAGATGATCGCCCGGGGGTGCGGCAGTTGGTCGGGCATCAGGCGGCGCTCCTGACATTGCCCTGGACGTGCCGCGCAAAGAGCGTGAAGAGCTGGCGCGTCACCGGGCCGACGCGGCCATCCCCCACGGGCTGGCCATCCATGCGGGTCATCGGCTTCACGAAGGAGGTCGCGGACGTAATGAAGGCCTCGCGCGCCCGGCGCGCCTCCTCCAGCGAGAATTCGCGTTCCTCGAAGCCGATCCCTGCCGCCTGCATCTCCGCGATGAGCGCGGCGCGGGTGCAGCCGGGCAGGATGGCATGGTCGAGGTGGCGGGTGCGCAATACGCCGTTCTCGTCAACGATCCAGAAATTGGTCGCCGCCCCTTCCCGCACCATCCGCGTTGCCGGGTCGTAGAGAATGGCCTCGACCGCCCCCTGCTCCCGCGCCGCCTGGCGTGCCAGGCAGTTCGGCAGCAGGTTCACGGTCTTGACGTCCACCCTCTCCCACCGGTTGTCCGGCAGGGTGATGCAGGCGGCGGCCCATTTCTCGACATCTGTCGGGTAGGGCAGAATGCGCTTCGCCGTCACCACCAGCGCGGGCGGCACCGGGCGGGTCGGGAAGGCATGGTCGCGCGGCGCGACGCCGCGGGTGACCTGCATGTAGATCAGCCCTTCGGCAATGCGGTTGCGCCGCGCCACCTCGCGCAGCACCAAGCGCAGCGCCGGCCGCGGCATGGGCATGGGCAGCCGGATTTCGCGCAGGGAGCGTTCGAGCCTGTCGAGATGGCGCTCCTCGTCGATGCAGCGGCCCTGGTAAAGGTGCACCACCTCATAGATGCCGTCGCCGAATTGGTAGCCGCGGTCCTCGATGTTCACCGCAGCCTGGCGCTGCGGCAGATAGCGGCCGTTGACATAGGCGATACGCGACATGGTGCCCCCGGACACAGGTCCTCGCGCATTTGCCACTCGCCGCGGCGGCTGGCAAATGCCTGGGTGGCATGGCTTCCGTGCGGAGCGGCGCGCCGCGGCAGCCCGGCCGGCGCGCCAGCCAGGGTCACCCACCCGGCACGACCTGGCCTAATTGTTGCCGGCCGGGGCCGGGGCCGGGATACGATCCTCGGCATGCACGCCCAGGAATTTCAGCTTGCGGTGCAGGGCGCTGCGTTCCATTCCGACGAAATTGGCAGTGCGGCTGATATTGCCGCCGAAGCGCAGCAACTGCGCTTCCAGATACTGCTTCTCGAACAGCTCGCGCGCCTCGCGCAGCGGCAGGGTCATGATCTCGCTGCTGCGGTCCAGCTTCAGCATGGCCGGGGCGGCGGAGCCGACCTCGGGCGGCAGCATCTCGGCGCGGATGGCATCGCGCGCCTCGCCCGGCGCCATGATGAGCAGCCAGTCGATCAGGTTGCGCAACTGCCGGACATTGCCCGGCCAGTCATAGGATTGCAGCGCCGCCAGCGCGTCTTCGGCGATCTCCCGCGGCGCCTGGCCCGATGTCTCGGCGGAGCGCAGCATGAAGTGGCGGGCGAGCGAGGGCACATCCTCCCGCCGCTCGCGCAGCGCGGGAATCCGCAGCGGCACCACGGCCAGCCGGTAATAGAGATCCTCGCGGAAACGGCCGGCGGCGATCTCGGCTTGCAGGTCTCGGTTGGTGGTGGCGATGACCCGCACATCCACCTTCACCCGCGTGGCGCCGCCGACCCGCTCGAAGCCCTGCTCCTGCAGGGCGCGGACGATCTTGCCCTGGGTTTCCAGCGGCATGTCCGCCACCTCGTCCAGCAGCAGCGTGCCGCCATGGGCGCGCTCCAGCACGCCGGCGCGGCGTGGCTGGGCCAGCGGGTCCGAGCCCGGCTCGATGCCGAACAGTTCCTCCTCGAAGCGGGCCGGGTTCAGGATGGCGCAGTTCAGCGCGACGAAGGGCCCGTCGGCCCGGCGGGAGCGGGCATGGATCATCCGCGCCGCCACCTCCTTGCCCGACCCGGCCGGGCCGCTGATCAGCACGCGGGAGCCGGTGGGCGCGACCTTCTCGATTGCCGAGCGAAGCTGGGTGATGGCCTGGGAGATCCCGACCAGCTCGGTTTCCGGCCCGGCGCGCAGCCGCAGCTCGGAATTCTCCCGCCGCAGCCGCGCCGCTTCCAGGGCGCGGGCGACGATCAGCAGCAGGCGGTCCGACTTGAAGGGCTTTTCGATGAAGTCGTAGGCGCCCTGCTGGATCGCCTGGACGGCGGTTTCGATGGTGCCATGGCCGGAGATCATCACCACCGGCACCTGTGGCTCCTCGCGGTGCATCGCTTCCAGGATGCCGAGACCGTCGAGCTTGGAATTGGCCAGCCAGATATCCAGCACCACCAGGGACGGACGGCGCTGCTTGAAAGCGGCCAGCGCCGTATCGCTGTTGTGCGCCTGGCGGGTTTCATAGCCCTCATCCGCCAGTATGCCCTCGATCAGGGCACGGATGTCGGGCTCGTCATCGACGATCAGGATTTCATGCGCCATGCGCGCGCCTCACCTCGGCCACATCCCGCGTTTCCCCCCTCATCCCCTGCGGCTGCCCCGCCTCGCGCTCGGCGGCCGGGCGCCAGGGCAGGACCAGCAGGGCCCGGGCACCGGCCCGGGCTTCGCCTCGGTCCTCCAGGACCACCCTGCCGCCATGGTCCTCCATGATCTTCTTCACGATGGCAAGACCGAGACCGGTGCCCTTGGCCTTGTGGGTAACATACGGCTCGGTGATGCGATCCCGTTCATCTCCCTGGGGCAGGCCGATTCCGTCATCCTCCACGGCGATGGTGACATGCTCCTCGCCCGGCTCAAGGCGCACGGTGATGTGTCCGGCCGGGCTGCCGGCGGGCCGCGCCCCGGCTTCCGCCGCCTCGGCCTGGGCGCGCATGTTGATGGCATCCGCGGCATTCAGCAGAAGGTTCGTCAGGGCCTGATGCAGCAACCGGCGATCGCATGGCACCACCGGGGCCGCTTCCGGCAATTCCGTGGTGTAGATGATCTCCGGATGCGCGTCCCGCTGCAGCACCAGCCCTTCGCGCACCAACTGGGACAGGTCCTCGGACCGGATCACCGGCTGGGGCATGCGGGCGAAGGCCGAGAATTCATCCACCATGCGGCCGATGTCGCCCACCTGGCGGACGATGGTGTCGGTGCAGGCCTTGAAGGTTTCCGGGTCGGACTGGATTTCCTTGAGGTAGCGCCGCTTCAGCCGCTCCGCCGAAAGCTGGATGGGGGTGAGCGGGTTCTTGATCTCATGCGCGATGCGCCGCGCGACATCGGCCCAGGCCGCCTTGCGCTGGGCGGAGAGCAGTTCGGTGATGTCGTCGAAGGTCAGGACGTAGCCGGCGACGACGCGGCCCGAGGGCCCTTCCACCCACTCCACCCCGATCCGCGCCAGCAGGGTTCGGCGGTGGTTGGGCGGGCCGATACGGATTTCGGCGGTACGTTCCCGTTCCGGCGTCGTCGGGCCGCCCTGGCGCACCGCTTCCAGCAGCGGGGCGAATTCCGGCAGCACCGTGGCCAGCGGCAGGCCGATCGCCGCTTCCAGATTGAGGTTCAGCAGTTCCGAGGCGGAACGGTTGGGCAGGTTGATGCGGCCGTCGCCATCGAGCCCCACTACCCCGGCGGAGACGCCGGCCAGCACCGTTTCCGTGAAGCGGCGGCGGTCGTCGATCTGCCGGTAGGCCTCCATCAGCTCGCTGCGCTGGGCGGCGAGCTGGTTGGTCATGCGGTTGAAGGCGCGGGAGAGGCTGCCGACCTCGTCATCCGCCGCGCCCTCCTCCACCCTGGTCGAGAGGTCGCCGGCGCGGACCCGCTCCGCCGCCACGATCAGCCGGCTGATCGGACGGGCAAGCTGGTTGGCGAAGACCAGGCCGATCAGCACCGCCGCCAGCAGCACCAGCAGGGCGGCGATGGCGAAGATCATGACGAAGGTGATCTGCAGGCCGGAGCGGTTGCGGTCCAACTGCTCGTACTGCGCCACCTCGCGCTCGGCGCGCTGCTGGTTGTTCACCACCTCCGGGTCCACCGGGCGGCCGATCAGCAGCATCAGCAGCGGCTGGCTGTCCAGCGCCACCACCGCCCTCACCCGCCCCTCCTGCTCATCCGGCAGCACCGCCACATCGCCCTGCCGGGCGATGTCCAGCGCCCAATCCGGCGGCGGTTGCAGGGTGAAGGAGGAGGTCTGGCCGAACTGCGCCATCACCCGCTGCAGGGTGGGGTCGAAGACCACCGCCTCGGTCAGGCCGCGCAGGGTGGTGTGGGTGGCCAGCATCTGTGCGAAGGCCCGGCCGCTGTCCGAAAGCAGCAGGCTGCCGGCGCGGTTGAGATCGTTCGCCATGGCCAGCGCGTCGCCGCGGATGTTGTTGCGGTGCTCCTCCAGATAGGCCTGGGCGACCTGACGGCTGGCTTCCAGCGCGGTGCGCACCCGGTCACCGAACCAGGTCTCGATGCCCAGGTTGAAGAACAGGGCGGCGAAGCCGGCCACCAGGATGGAAGGGACAACCGCCACCACGCCGAACAGCAGCACCAGCCGGACATGCAGGCGGGAGCCGGCCGAGCCGCGCCGCCGTTCCGCCCAGACCCGCACCAGCCTTCCGGCCAGCGAGGCGCCGAGCAGGATCAGCACCGCCAGGTTGACCAGCACGACGGCCACGACGAAGCCGGTGCCGGTGGGGCCGAAGGGGGTGCCGCCCGACAGCACGGCGAAGGTGGCGATGCCAAGCAGCAGCGCGAAGACATCAGGCTCAGCAGATTAAAAAAGTTCAGGAAGAACTATCGGCCCAGGTGCAAGTGATAAGTGCCCGTCGGGATGAAAAAAGTCTTTTGCTGGCCGAACAGATGCGCGAGAGTCAGAGTCTTGTGACCCTGAAAGATCAGCAGAGCAAGTTGGTTCGAACGCTGTCGAAGGAGGAGAAGAAGCTGAAACGGGATCTTGATAACACCAAGAAGGCGGTGGCAAAGCTTGATAAGCTGATTGACGCAGCCATCAAG
>JAEWCI010000075.1 GCA_023390705.1 Pseudomonadota bacterium | reverse complement strand
CCCGGCAATTCGCCGTGCTCGGCTTTTCCTGGGTGCATGTCGTGGACCTCGACGGCGCCTTCGCCGGTCGCCCGGCCAATGTCGCGGCGGTGCAGCACATCGTCGCGGCGGTGCCAGGGCTGCGGGTGCAGCTTGGCGGTGGCATCCGCAACATGGCGACGCTGGAGGGCTGGCTGGCCGCCGGGGTGCACCGCGTCATCCTGGGTTCCGCCGCGCTGAAGGACCCGGACTTCGCCCGCGCCGCCTGCCGCGCCCATCCCGGCCGCGTCGCGGTCGGCATCGATGCGCGCGGCGGCATGGTGGCGACCGAGGGCTGGGCCGAGGTCAGCACCATGACCGCGCTCGACCTCGCCCGCCGCTTCGAGGATGCCGGCGCCGCCGCCATCATCTACACCGATATCGACCGTGACGGCATGCTGGGCGGGGTGAACCTGGAAGCCACGCTGGCCTTGGCCCGCGCCGTCACCCTGCCGGTCATCGCCTCGGGCGGCGTCGCCTCGCTGGACGACCTGGTGGCGCTGCGGGCGGTGGCGGCCGAGGGGATCGAGGGCGTCATCATCGGCGGGGCGCTGTATGACGGGCGCGTGGACCCCAGCCGGGCGCTTGCCCTGGCGGCCGACTAGGGCGGATCGTCGCGGGGGCGCAACCCGGAGCATTCGCGCGGGCTGGAGCGGACGGAAACGCTCCGAAGGGGCGTGACGTTGCGGTATGATCCTGCGTGACCGGCGCCTCGGCACGAAGGTTCCCCCTTCCGCGGCGCTGCGGCTTCGGCCAGGAGGCAGGAACCCCCGCCCAACCAGGAGAGGGATCGAAATGCCCGAACGACTGCGCCAATGGGCGCCCTATGTGCTCAGCCTGCTGCGCGTGATGGCGGCCTTGCTGCTGCTGCAGCACGGCACCCAGAAGATGCTCGGCTTCCCGCCTGGGCGGGCGGTCCCCGAATTCCTGACCCTGTATTGGTTCGCCGGGGTGATCGAGCTGGTCGGCGGCATCCTGGTGGCGCTGGGCCTGTTCACCCGGCCGGCCGCCTTCATCCTCTCCGGCTTCAACGCCGCCGCCTATTTCATGGCCCATGCCTCGCGCAGCTTCTTCCCCATCCTGAATGGCGGGGAGCTGGCGGCGCTCTACTGCTTCGTCTTCCTCTACTTCTCCTTCGCCGGGGGCGGGGCGCTGAGCCTCGACCGCAGCCTGCGCCGCGCCGACTAGGGCTGGTTCGACGCCCGGCTATTGACCTTGCCGCGCCGCCGCCCCATCGCTGCTTCCCCGCCGCGCGTGGTGGCGCGGCGGTGCAAGGATGGAAGGCCCTGACGATGCTGGCCCTGCGCGTCATTCCCTGCCTGGACGTGAAGGATGGCCGCGTCGTGAAGGGGGTGAATTTCGTCGCCCTGCGCGACGCCGGCGACCCGGTGGAACAGGCCCGCGCCTATGACCGGGAAGGCGCCGACGAGCTGACCTTCCTCGACATCGCCGCGAGCCACGAGAACCGCGACACCATGCTGGACGTGGTCGCCCGCACCGCAGCCGAGGTCTTCATCCCACTGACCGTGGGCGGCGGCGTGCGCAGTGTGGAGGATATCCGCCGCCTGCTGCTGGCCGGCGCCGACAAGGCCAGCATCAACAGCGCCGCGGTGGCGGAGCCGGAACTGGTCTCCCGCGCCGCCGAGGCTTTTGGCAGCCAGTGCATCGTGGTGGCGGTGGATGCCCGCCGGACTGGTCCCGGCGAGTGGGAGGTCTTCACCCATGGCGGCCGCCGCCCCGCCGGGCTGGACGCCGTGGCCTGGGCGCAGCGCATGGCGGAAGCCGGGGCGGGCGAGATCCTGCTGACCAGCATGGACCGCGACGGCACCAAATCCGGCTTCGACCTGGACCTGCTGCGGGCGGTGCGGCAGGCGGTGCGGGTGCCTATCGTGGCCTCCGGCGGGGTGGGCACCCTGGCGCATTTCGTCGAGGGCGCCCAGGTCGGCGCCACCGGGCTGCTCGCCGCCAGCGTCTTCCATTACGGGGAATTCCGCATCGCCGATGCCAAGGCGGCGCTGGCCGCCGCCGGCTTCCCGGTGCGGCCGCTGCCCCGCCTGGCGGAGGCGGCCTGACGATGGCCAGGGACACCAAGGCCAAGGCGAAGAAGAAAGCCACCGGCAAGCCGGAGAAGACGGCTGCGGGAAACTTGACGAAGAAGGCCGTGGCGAAGGCCAAGCTTCCGTTGCCGGCTGGCCTGGCTCCGGTGAAGGGCAAGGCCGGCAAGCCGCCCGAAGCCGTCCGCCAGGTGGAAAGCCGCCTGCTGCAGCCGCTGGAAGGCCCCAGCGACGGCGACTCCACCGTGCTCGACCGGCTGTGGCAGACGGTGGAGAGCCGCCGCCTGGCCGGCGATGTCCAGAATTCCCATTCCGCCCGGCTGATCGCCCGCGGCACCCCCAAGGTGGCGCAGAAATTGGGCGAGGAAGCGGTGGAATGCGTCATCGAGGCGACGCAGGGCAACCGCGCGGCCACCATCCTGGAATCCGCCGACCTGCTCTATCACCTGGTCGTGGTCTGGGTGGATGCCGGCATCCGGCCGGAGGAGGTCTGGGCCGAGCTGCGCCGGCGCGAGGGTATCAGCGGCATCGCCGAGAAGGCGGCACGGCCCAAGGGCATCGTCCGCGCCGCCCGCACCACCAAGCTGCCGTAACCGCATACAGGGAGCGACGCCATGTCCACCAGCGGCCTGCCGCCCTATGACGAGGGCAACATCTTCGCCCGAATCCTTCGCGGCGAAATCCCCTGCAAGCGGGTGCATGAGGACGAGCACGCCCTGGCCTTCCACGACATCCACCCGCAGGCGCCGGTGCATGTGCTGGTGATCCCCAAGGGCCCCTGGGTCAGCGCCGCGGATTTCCACGCCCAGGCGCCGGCCGAGGCAATTGCGGGCTTCTGGCGCGCGGTGGCGCTGGTGGCGAAGCAGCTGGGCCTGGAAGCGAACGGCTACCGCATCCTCTCCAACATGGGGCCGGATGCCGGGCAGGAAGTGCCGCATTTCCATGTCCACATCTTCGCCGGCCGCCGGCTCGGGCGGATGGTGGCGCCTGCGCCGGCGTGACTTGAACCCCCGGCGCGGCGGGCCAACACTTTCCGCACCATGCCTGTCATTCCCCAGGAAGAGGCCCGCGCCGCGATCAGCGCCGCCGGCTCATTGCCCGATGCCGAGATCGACCTCGCTGCGGTCGCCCTGCAATTCGCCCGCATCGACGCGCCGGAAGCGGATTGGCCGGCCACGGCCGCGCATCTTTCGGAACTCGCCCGCCGGGCGGTGCAGGCCGCCGCGGCGGACCCCGATGCCGATGCCGGCGACGCCGACCGCCGCCGCGCCGTGCTGGCCGAGGTGATCCATGCCGGCTTCGGCTATGCCGGCGATGCCGCCAGCTATGACGACCTGGCCAATGCCAACCTGATCCGCGTGGCGGAACGCCGCCGCGGCCTGCCGGTGGCGCTTGGCATCCTCTGGCTGCATGCCGCGGAGGCCGCCGGCTGGAGCGCGCATGGTGTGGACTTCCCCGGGCATTTCCTGGTGGCGGTGGAAGGCACCCATGGCCAGTCCCTGGTGGATGTGTTCGGCGGCGGCATCGGCCTGCAGGCGCCCGACCTGCGCGGCCTGATCAAGCGCATGGAGGGCGAGCGGGCGGAACTGCGCCCCGGCCTGCTGCGGCCCATGACCAGGCGCGGCGTGCTGCTGCGGCTGCAGAACAACATCAAGCTGCGCCGGCTGCGCGCCGGCAACCTGAACGATGCCCTGGCCTGCACCGAGGACATGCTGCGCCTGGCCCCGGACCAGGCCGCGCTGTGGCGGGAGGCCGGGCTGATGAACCACCGGCTGGACCGTATCGGCGCCGCCCTGACCTGCCTGGACCGCAGCCTGGAGCTTGAGCCGGAGGGCGAGGCCGCCCGCCGCGCCCGCATGATGGCCGAGGAACTCCGCAACCGGCTGAACTGAACCCTCCGGGGCGTTGCCGTCCCCTCTGGCGTTTTGCCGCGGGGCAGGGCACCACAGGCGGCGAAGCGGATCAGCGCGGGAGAGTGCCATGGCCATGCGGGTGGCGGTCCAGATGGACCCGATCGAGAGCATCAACATCGATGCCGACAGCACCTTCGCCCTGATGCTGGAGGCGCAGGCCCGTGGCCATGCGCTGTGGCACTACCACCCGCGCGACCTGGCGCTTTCCGCCGGCCGGGTGGTGGCGCGGGCGAATCCGGTCACGGTGCAGCGGGTGAAGGGCGCCCACTGGTCCTTCGGGCCGGAGGAGGAGCTGGACCTCTCGACCATGGACGTGGTGCTGCTGCGCCAGGACCCGCCCTTCGACATGGCCTACATCACCACCACCCACATCCTGGAACATATCCATCCGAAGACCCTGGTGGTGAACGACCCGGCCAGCGTGCGCAACGCGCCGGAAAAGCTCTTCGTGACGCATTTCCCGGAACTGATGCCGGAAACCCTGGTGACGGCCGATCGCCGGCAGATCATGAAATTCCGGGAGCGGCATGGCGACATCATCATCAAGCCGCTCTTCGGCAATGGCGGCGCCGGCGTCTTCCACCTGAAGCCGGATGATTCCAACCTGAACGCGCTGATCGAGATGTTCACCGAACGCTCGCGCGAGCCGCTGGTGGTGCAGCGCTACGTCCCCGATGTGCGCAAGGGCGACAAGCGCATCATCCTGGTGGACGGCGTCGCCCTGGGCGCCATCAACCGCGTGCCGGCGGCGGGCGAGGCACGCAGCAACATGCATGTCGGCGGCCGGCCGGAACAGACCAGGCTGACCGACCGTGAGAAGGAAATCTGTGCCGCCATCGGGCCGGAGCTGAAGAAGCGCGGCATGATCTTCGTCGGCATCGACGTGATCGGCGGCTACCTGACGGAGATCAACGTCACCTCGCCCACCGGCCTGCAGGAGATCGCCCGCTTCGACGGCGTGCATCTGGAAAAGGCGATCTGGGACGCCATCGGGGCGAAGCGCGCGGGCTGATCACTCCGGCATGCCGCCGGGCGGCGCCTGGCGCTTCGCCCGGCCGCGCGGCGGCTGGAATGGGGCTGCCTCCAGCCCGTCCACCAGCTCGTCCAGGATGGCTTTGAGGGTCGTCATCTTCCCCTGGCCGATGCGGGCGGCCAGGTCGGCCTCGGCCTCCTCGCTCAGCGCCAGCAGCGCCGCCAGCACGCGCTGGCCACGCGCTGTCAGGCGCACCAGCCGCGCCCGGCCATCCGCCGGGTCCGGCCCCACCGCGACATAGCCGCCCTCCGCCAGGCTCTCCACCAGATAGGCCATGCTCTGCTTGGTCATGCGCGCTCGTTCGGCAAGCTCCGTCACGCGGGAGCCGGCCGGGGCGATGTGGCGGAACACCGCGCTGTGCGCCACCCGGATATCGCCGAAGCCGCGCGCCGCCAGCCCGCCGTACACCCGCTCGGCCAGCGCTTCATAGGGCAGGCGCAGCAGGGCGCCGAGGGTGCGGCGCTGTTCGGTCACGTTGCGGTCCGTCATGGAGGGAGCTTGACACATAGACAGATTATCTGTCCATAATCGTCAGGCAAACTGACCAACAGGAGCCCCTCCGATGGACCCTGCGATTGCCGCCAACCTGGCGGTGGTGGACCGCCATATCCGCGAAGAGGCACGCGACCCCGCGGCGGTGATGGCGCTCTATACCGACGACATCGTGCTGGAGATGCCGAGCCGCGGGCTGCGGCTGGAAGGCAAGCCTGCGATCGAGGCGAATTACCGCCGCATGTTCGCCGCCATGGCGGAGGTGGAGATCACCCCGCTGGACCGCTTCGCCACGATGGAGCGGGTGGTGGATGACTGCATCGTCCGCTTCCACCTGGTGGCGGAGGGCATGGCGAACGCGCCGCTGCCGATCGGTTCCCGCGTCGAGCTGCGGCTGCTGCATGTCTTCGAGATGCGGCAGGGCCTGATCGCACGGGAGACGGTGCTGGAGGGGTGGCGGGCGATCTAGGTCAGCGCCTGTTCCAGCGGCAGCGGCGGCAGGCCCAGCGCCTCGGCCACCGCGTCGTACACGATCTTCCCCGCATGCACGTTCAGCCCCTGCGCCAGATGCGGGTTCTCCCGGCAGGCAACGCGCCAGCCCTTGTCCGCCAGTTGCAGGGTGAAGGGCAGGGTGGCGTTGTTCAGCGCCACCGCGCTGGTGCGGGCCACCGCGCCGGGCATGTTCGTCACGCAGTAATGCACCACGCCTTCCTCCACATAGGTCGGCTGCGCATGGGTGGTGGGGCGGGAGGTCTCGAAGCAGCCGCCCTGGTCGATGGCGACATCCACCACCACGCCGCCGGGGCGCATCCGCCGCAGCATCTCCCGTGTCACCAGCCGCGGCGCAGCGGCGCCGGGCACCAGCACCGCGCCCACCACCACATCCGCCCGCACCACCGCCTGTTCGATGCTTTCCTGCGTCGCATAGAGGGTGGAGATGCCACCGTTGAACTCGCGGTCCAGCGCGTCCAGCACGCGCAGCGACTTGTCCAGCACCGTCACCCGCGCCCGCATGCCATGGGCGATGCGCGCCGCATTGCTGCCCACCACGCCGCCACCGATGATGACGACCCGCGCCGGCGGCACCCCCGGCACGCCGGAAAGCAGGATGCCGGCGCCGCCCGCCGCCTTCTCCAGGCAATGCGCCGCCACCTGCACCGCCATGCGGCCGGCCACCTCGCTCATCGGCGCCAGGAGGGGCAGGCCGCCCCGGGCGTCGGTGACGGTTTCATAGGCCAGCGCGGTGCAGCCGCTGGCCAGCAGGCCCTCGGTCTGGGCACGGTCGGGTGCCAGGTGCAGATAGGTGAACAGCACCTGGCCGGGGCGGAGCTGCGCCCATTCCTGCGGTTGCGGTTCCTTCACCTTCACCACCAGTTCGGCCTGGGCGAAGATGTCGGCGGCATCCGGGACGATGCTGGCGCCGGCCGCGACATAGGCTTCGTCCGGGAAGCCGGTGGCGGCGCCGGCACCGGCCTGCACCAGCACGGCATGGCCATGCGCTGCCAGTTCCCGCACCGAGGCGGGGACCAGCCCAACCCGGTATTCGTGGACCTTGATTTCCTTCGGCACGCCGACGCGCATCGCCCGACCCTTTCGCAGCCCTGACGATGCTGAGGTTGGACTGCGGCGGCGCCAAGGCAAGTTGATGCAACTCAGGGTTGACAAAAACGTTTCAATTTCGTATCACCATGGCCCGGCAAGGGGGTGGCGCCATGGGTGTTGCGGCTGGTATTCGGGTGTTGCGGCTGGGCGACCGGGGCGCCGATGTGCGGCACCTGCAGGAAGCCCTGCGCGCGGCAGGCTTCCCGCCCGGCGCCACTGACGGCGAATTCGGCAGCGGCACGGAAGCCGCGGTCATCGCCTTCCAGCGCGGCTTCGGCCTGCTGGATGACGGCGTGGCGGGCGCCCGGACCTGGGCCGTGCTGCTGGCCCCCGCCGCCAGCCGCCCGGATGAGGCCGCCAGGGCCCCGGAAGTGGCGCTGGGCGATGCCACTTCCGGCATGACGGCGGAAATCGCATCCCGGATGCTGCCCGGGGCGCATCTGGGCAACATCAAGGCCCATCTGCCGCCGGTGCTGGAGGCGCTGCGTCAGGCGCAGGCCGGCGACCGCCCCATGGTGCTGATGGCGATCGCCAGCATCGCCGCGGAAATCGCGGGTTTCCGGCCGGTTGACGAGGGTATCAGCAGGTACAACACCTCGCCCGACGGCCATCCCTTCGACCTCTATGACAACCGGCATGATCTGGGAAACCGGGGAGAGCCGGACGGCGCGCGCTTCAAGGGCCGTGGCTTCATCCAACTGACCGGACGCGCCAACTACGAAAGCATCGGCGCCGCGCTGGGCCTGGACCTCCTTGGCAAGCCGGCCCAGGCGAATGACCCGGTGATCGCGGCGCGCATCCTGGCGCTGTTCCTCAAGCGGCGGGAAAGGCGGATCAAGGCGGCGCTGCTGGAAGGCGACCTGGCGGCGGCGCGCCGGCTGGTGAATGGCGGCTCGCACGGGCTGGACGCCTTCAGCAAGGCCTACCGCACCGGCGATGCGCTGCTGCCGAGGCCCTAATCCACCGGCAGGAAGATGAACACCACCGCCGCCACCAGGCAAACCATAGCGGCCAGGTAGGTCCAGCGCAGCGGCTCCCCCAGCACCAGCACGGAAAAGCCGGCGAAGACGCCAAGGGTGATGACTTCCTGCATCACCTTCAGTTGCTGCCCGCTATAGGCGCCCGAGACATAGCCGAGGCGGTTGGCCGGCACCGCCAGGCAGTATTCCAGGAAGGCGATGCCCCAGGAGACGACGATCGCCAGCCAGAGCGGCCATGCCGGCCGCTTCAGATGCCCATACCAGGCCAGGGTCATCAGCACATTGCTGCCGATGAGCAGCAGCGGCGGCCAGAGATGGCTGGGGGTCATGCGGGGTCAGGGCTCTCCGGCGCGGGCAGGGGTGTGGGCGACGGCCGCGACCGGTTCCGCCACGTAGGCCGCCGGGCGCTCCGGCGGCAGGCGCCGCAGCAGCCACAGCATGATGCCCATGGCCGGCAGCGCCGCGGCGGTGGTCAGGGTGAAGAACCAGGACCAGCCCAGCGCCTCGGCCAGCCAGCCGGAACTCGCCCCCAGGGTACGCAGCGGCACCGCCGCCAGGGAGGACAGCAAGGCATACTGCGTCGCGGTGAAGGCCCGGCTGGTGAGGCCGGAGAGGTAGGTGACGAAGGCGGCATCGGCCAAGCCATCGGTGAAATTCTCGATGCCGACCTGGGCCCAGAGCATGGGCATGTCGTGCCCTGCCTGGGCCAGCGCCACATACATCAGGTTCGACAGCATCTGGCCCAGACCGGTCAGCACCAGCGCCCGTGCCGTGCCCAGCTTCGCCACCAGCCAGCCGCCGGCCAGCGCGCCGCCCAGCGTGGCGAACAGGCCGAAGACGCTGCCCACCGCCGCCACCTCGGTCCGGGAGAAGCCGAGCGAGCGGTAGAAAGGCGCGGTCATGATGCCGGCCAGCGCCTCGCCCAGCTTGAACAGCGCGATGAAGAGCAGGATGGCCAGCCAGTAGCGGCGACGCAGGAAATCCGCGAAGGGGTCCACCACCGCGGCGCGCAGCCGGTTGCCCCAGCCTTCGATCCGCGGCACCGCCCCTGGCGGTCCCGGTGCCGCCAGCACCGCGGCGAAGCCCACGCCCACCAGCGCGGCGCAGGTGCAGAAGGCGGCCGTCCAGCCGGCGAATTCCGCCACCGCCAGGGCGCCGGCATTGCTGGCCAGCATGGCGCCGCGATAGCCCCAGACATAGCAGGCCAGGCCGTAGCCCTGGTTGCGTTCCTCCAGCACCTCGATGCGGTAGGCATCCACCACGATGTCCTGGCTGGCCGACAGGAAGGCGACCAGCACCGCCACGGCCACGGTGCGGCCGGCGTCCAGGGTGGGGTCGGTGAAGCCCATGGCCAGGATGGCCAGGGCCAGCAGCGGCTGGATCGTCGCCAGCCAGCCGCGCCGCCGCCCCAGCCGCCCGAAGGCCGGCGGCGCGGCATGGTCGAGCAGCGGCGACCAGAGGAATTTCAGCGAGTAGGCCAAGCCGATCAGCGCCGTCAGCCCGATGGCGGAAAGCGAGACGCCGGATTCCGAAAGCCATTGCCGCAGCGTAAAGGCGGTAAGCGGCAGCGGCACCCCGGCGGAGAAGCCCAGCGCCAGCAGCACCAGGAAGCGGCGGTCACGCCAGAGAGTCATGGCAGGCGGCTCATGGCCAAGGGGTCACGGCATGGCTTCGGCATGCGCTCCCGCTAGCAGGGATGGCGGGGCGGTGCCATGGGGGCTGCTCACGCGAAGGTGGCAATCCGCATGGACGGCATGATCGCTGCCGGGGTGTCGCAGGGGAAGCACGCTCCCTGGCCGACCCGGCAGCGGTGCCCCTAAAGCCGCCGCTCCGGGCTGCAATCCGGGGTGCCGGCGCTGGCTGCACGCGGCCTGCAGCGTGCCCGTATCAGCCCTCGCGCAGCAGCGCGCTGGGGTAGCGCCTGCCATGCTGGCGCAGGGCCTGGAGGCGGAAGCCGCGCGGCAGCATCAGGGTTTCCGGCTCCGGCGGCGCGTCGGCGCCGGCATCCCAGGCTTCCGTCAGCACCCGCCCGGCCATGCCTTCGGCCGGCAGGCCCAGCAGGTGCAGCAGGGTCGGGGCGATGTCCGTCAGGTCGGCGGCTGCCAGCGCCGTGGCGCCGCGCCGGCAGGGGCCGCCGGCCAGCAGCAGCACCGTCGCCAGTTCCCGCCGGTGCAGCCCGCCATGCATGCCGCCGCCTTCCGGCAC
>JAEWCI010000071.1 GCA_023390705.1 Pseudomonadota bacterium | reverse complement strand
GCACCGGCCGCCACCGCCCGGTGGGGCGCCCGGCCCAGCGTTCCGCCGCGGGCGCCGGGCTGCTCACAGCACCGGAACCCCGTGGTGCTTGGCTTTGCCCTCGGGCTCGACATGGATGGTGATGGTGGCGTCCTCGATCTCGGCCTTCAGCGCGGCCTCGCTGCGGTCGCAGATCTCATGCGCCTGGTTCACGCTGAGCTCGCCCGGGACGACCAGGTGGAATTCGATGAAGGTGAGCCGGCCGGCATGGCGGGTGCGCAGGTCATGCGCCTCTATCGCGCCCGTGGCATGGCTGGAAACCGCCTGGCGAATGCGGTGCAGCAGGTCGGGCGGCACCGCCTCGTCCATCAGCCCGCCGACGGATTCGCGCATCAATTGCCAGCCGGAAACCACGATGTTCAGCGCGGTCAGCGCGGCCAGCAGCGGGTCCAGCCACCACAGCCCGGAAAGCACCGCCGCGGTGACGCCGACCAGAACGCCGATGGAGGTGACGACATCGGCCATCAGGTGCCGCGCATCGGCCAGCAAGGCCGGGGACCGCATGGCGCGGCCACGGCGGAACAGCAGGGCCGCCCAGCCGGCATTGACGCCGGTCGCCACGGCCGAGACCAGCAGACCGGGCACCGAGGGCTCCGGCATGCGCATCTGCGCCACCGCCTGCCAGGTCTCGTTCAGGATGGCCAGGGCGGCCACCAGGATCAGCGCGCCCTCCAGCACGGCGGAGAAATACTCCGCCTTGGTATGGCCGTAGGGGTGGTTGGCATCCGGCGGCAGGGCGGAAAGCCGCAGCGCCACCAGCGCCGCCGCCGCGGCGGCCACGTTCACCACGCGCTCCAGCGCATCCGCCAGCAGGGCCACGCTGCCGGTCAGCCACCAGGCCCCCAGCTTCAGCGCCAGGACGGCGAGCGCCACGGCGACGCTGCCCATGGCGGTGCGTACGGCTTTCATGGTCTGTGCTGGCACGGCCGGCGGCCCGGCGGGCACGCGGCGGTATGGCTGGGCAAGGGCGGGCTCCCGGAACGTGGCGGTTCATGCCCCGGCCGGCGCGGCCGGGGCAAGCCCCGCTTCGGCCTGACCGGGCGCTACCGATGCGCGCGCCCTTGCGGCGGCTGCCCAGGCGGGCCATATCCTGTTTCGTCAGCCTCCTCGGCTCCGGCCTGCCTCGCTCCTGACCGAGCGCCGAGCCCGGTGCCCATCCCTCCGTGACACCCGATTGCGCCGCCTTGCAATGTGCGGGGTGACGCTTCGTCATGAACGGAATGCCGCATGTCGGGCGAGACCGGATATGGCTCGGCCCCGGATACGGGTTGCGCCGAAACCTTCGGCGCAGGCTGGCGGCTGGCCGGCTGAATCCGGCGCGACAGTCGGGAACGGATAACGGCAGGGCGGAATGCCGGGAACACGCGTCCGCTCCATCCGGCAGGCCGCGCCCCGGCTTCCTGGCAGGTGGCTTGTGCCCCGGCGCCTCGGGCCGCCCCGGGCAGCGATGGCCAACGCACCCGGCAAGCGCGGCCGGAAGGGGATCGGGCCATGATCCGGGGCGTTTGCCGCAACAGTCGCCCCATGGGCGGCGGCTACCGCCCCGCCACGAAAGGACAGAATGAATACGACAGAATACCGAGCCCCGATCGGGCTCAACCTCCAAACCGGAACAGCACGCCCCGTCGCGGAACCGCGCCAGCCCGAACCCTTGGGCCTGACATCGGAAGAGATCCGCCAGATCGTCCTCGACCTTATCGGCTGACGAGGCCGCGGGGCTGCCGGCCGCCCGCCATCGCGTCCCGACCGGGACAAAACCTGGCTCCTGGGACCATTTCCCCGGGGCCCATGCTGCAGGAACATGCCGTGGCCCACATCAAGATGAAGCCCGAGGCTTCCACGCCCGCCACAGACCCCCATGTCGAGGAGGAGGTCGCCTACCTCTCCAAGCGGCACCGCGTTTCGCCCGCCATCGTGCGGGAGATCATCCGCCGGATCGGCTCCGTGGAGCGTTCGGCGGTGGAGCGCGAAATCCGCAAGGGTCTGGCGCGGCGCTGAGCCCCCTTGGCGAAACCCGATGCGCGGCCTGCAGGGCGCACGGGGGTGAAATGCGCGTGGTCCACGGCGGCAAGAACCGTAGTTGACGCGGGGGTGATACCCGACGCGGAAAGCCTTGGCCTTCGAAGCAGGGTGTTGGCGCCGAGTCGCGGGGTTCCCCTCGCAGCCTCGCTGCGGTGAGAGCCCGGTGCGATGGCTGCGCGTTGGACAAGGGATGTCACCGGCCGCGCCCGTCATCCTGGGTCAGCACTTCGCCTGGCCGGCGTGAGAGAGAATGAGCGGACGAGGGCGTGCGGCCGCGTTGCCCGGAGCCTGCACCCGCTACTCGGCAAGGCGCCGAGCGGATGGCGGTGGGCACGGGTCGTCGGCGAGTTCCGAACGGCATGTCATGGCTTCGCGCATGGTCCCGGCGGGGATGATGGCGAGCCGCTTCCCCTGATGGCGCGCCTTCTACGAGCGGCTGCGCGCGGCAGGAAAGCGGCCCAAGGTCGCCCTCATCGCCGCCATGCGCAAACTGCCGCACGCCACCTACAGCGTCGCCAAGAACCGCCGGCCCTTCGTCACCCCCGCAGAGCAGGTGCGGGCGGCGTAGCCCATCCACAGCGCAGCCGACCGCGCCTGCGCACCACGGAAAAACCCTTGCTCCACGTGATGGCATCTCACAGCGTTCGGCCGCCGCGGCTATTCACTCCGCCATCGAATCATCCTCATCGCCCTGGCTCCCGGCAACGGGCGGCAATCCCGGCCGCAGCAGGCGAAGCGCCTCGTCAAGGCCCGAACAGCCCTCTCACCTCGCGGGGTTGAGAGGTGAATTGCCCACAGGGTTATCAACGCAAACAGTGGAAAACCGCCGCCCCACGACACAGTGTGTCTCGCAGGACACAGGCCGCTAGCCTCGCCTGTGAATTGCCGCGCCCAGGAACATCAGCAGAACCCCATGCCCGCCCAGGCGCCACAACGGGTCCCACAGCTTCTTCGGTTGATTATCCACGCGGTTGCCCACGGCGCTGGGGATAACGCCCCCCTTGACCGGGCGCGGCACTGTGCGACAGCCCAGGCCATGCCCCGCAAGCGACCGCCGCCACGCTTCGAGTTGACCACGCCGGCCCCGGCCAAACCCGCCCTGCCGCAGCTGCCGCTCGGCCAGGGCGTGCGGCTGGTCGTCGAAGGCGCCGATCTCCTGGCCGTCGAGGCCGCGGTGGCCGAGCTGAAGGCGCGGTTCGGCGCCCGCTTCGCCGTGACCGACCGGCGCACCACCCAGCGCGGCGCCGCCCTGCGCGTCACCGCCGGCCTGCGCGTCAACCCCGCCGACGCCCTGGACGCCGGCGGCGGGTAGGCGCCTCCTGCTTCCCGGGCTTCAGGCCAGCCGGCCGGCGACCCCGGGCAGGTGGACGGGACGGGTCATGACCACACTTCCTCCCAGGTCCCGCTGGTGCTGGCCTTGGAGTATTCGGTCGCGCGGTTCTCGAAGAAATTGGTGTGCTCGATCGCGTTCAGCATCTCGTCGAGCCAGGGCAGCGGATTCTTCTCGATGTTGAAGAGCGGCTGGAGGCCGAGTTGCTGCAGGCGGCGGTCGGCGATGAAGCGGATGTACTGCTTGGTCTGCGCCGCATCCAGCCCCTGCACGCCGCCCAGTTCGAAGGCGAGGTCGATGAAGGAGTCCTCATGCTCCACGATGGTGGCGCAGATCCGGTAGAGTTCGCGCTTCAGCTCCTCGGTCCAGATTTCCGGGTTTTCCTGCACGAAGGTGCGGAACAGCCGGATGATGGAGAGGCAGTGCAGGGTTTCGTCGCGCACGGACCAGGAGATGATCTGGCCCATGCCCTTCATCTTCCCGAAGCGTGGGAAGTTCATCAGGAGGGCGAAGGAGGCGAAGAGCTGCAGCCCTTCGGTGAAGGCGCCGAAGGCGGCCAGGGTCTTGGCGATCTCGGTCTTGTTCTCGACCGAGAAGCTGTGCATGTAGTCGTACTTGTCCTTCATCTCCTTGTATTTGAGGAAGGCGCTGTACTCGACCTCTGGCATGCCCACCGTGTCCAGCAGGTGGGAATAGGCGGCGATGTGGATGGTTTCGATGTTCGAGAAGGCCGAGAGCATCATCAGCACTTCGGTGGGTTTGAACACCTGGCTGTACTGCTTCATGTAGCAGTTGTTCACCTCGACATCCGCCTGGGTGAAGAAGCGGAAGATCTGCGTCAGCAGGTTCCGTTCCCCGGTGGTGAGGTTCTTCTGCCAGTCCTTCACGTCATCGGCCAGCGGCACCTCTTCCGGCAGCCAGTGGATGCGCTGCTGCTGCAGCCAGGCCTCATAGGCCCAGGGATAGCGGAAGGGCTTGTAGACCGGGTTGGAGGTCAGCAGGTCGAACCTGATCGGCAGTTCGTCGGGCGTGGTCCGTGCATCGTCCGGCATAAATCTTCTCTGGCTGGTGTGGCTTCGCGACAAGCGAGGTCAGCGGCGCGGGTCGTCCGCGGGAGCATCCTCCAGCGCCTTCGCGAGGTCGGCCGATATGGAATCGAGGTCGGCGATCAGCCGCCGCACC
>JAEWCI010000622.1 GCA_023390705.1 Pseudomonadota bacterium | reverse complement strand
GCCCTGGAAGGCGGCGGCGGCTTGCTCACGGGCAGCGGCGCGCGCCTCGCGCGTGCCGTCCAGCCCGATGACGATGTCGATCGGGCCTTCCTGCAGGTGCAGCCGCCCGTCCGGCAGGATCAGGGCGCTGCCGGCCATGGGTTTTCCGGGTGCGGCATCTCCTGCCGCGCCTCCGCGCCGTATTCGGCCAGCACTCGCGCCGCCGGCTGCACATGGCGCATATGGCCGCCAAGCTGTTCGTAGAGTTCGGCGCGCAGGGTGAATTCGAGGGGCGCCACCAGCGCCGGCGTCGGCACATGGCCGAAGCTGTCGCGTGGCAGGCGCAGCACATCGGCCATGATGGTGATGCCGCCGCCGGGCCAGAGGGTGCAGGGTGCCCCGCCCATGGTCACGCGCACCTCGCCCCGCTGCACGGCGCGGGTCAGCAGGATGGGGTTCTCGGTGACCCCTGCCCGCAGGCTGCCGCCGGCCCCGGCCATGAAGAGGATGGAGGTCAGCGCCGGTTCGCAATTCTCGCCGATGCGGTCCACCACGGCGCGGACCTCCGGCGGCATCTCGGCCTCGACTGGCCGCAAGGCTTCGTCCAGCACGCAGTAGAGAGCATCCTCGCCGGTGGTGCTGGTCAGCAGCAGGCGCAGGCCGGGGCGCGCCACTTTCGGGTCGATGCTCTCGATGATGGAGAGCGGGTCGGTGATGTCGGTGCCGCCCCAGCCGGTGCCGGGATGGGCCACCCGGAAATAGCGCCCGGGCGTGCTGCGCCTCCCGCGCACGCGGATGCCGCTCGGCGGCACGTCCAGGCACTTGCCGGCCTGGTGTTCGGAAAGCACGCCGGTGATGTGGTCATCCACCACGATCACCTCATCCACATGGCCGTGCCATTGCTGGGCGAAGATGCCGATGGCGGCGCTGCCGCAGCCGACGCGCATGCGCTGTTCGGGCCGGCCGTTGACGACGGGCGCGCTGCCGGCCTGCAGCACCAGGGTGGCCCCGCCATCGATCGTCACCTCCACCGCCTGGCGGTTGGCCATGGCCAGCATGGCGGCGCAGGTGACGTTGCCTTCCCGCTTGCTGCCGCCGGTCAGGTGGCGCACGCCGCCCAGGCTGAGCATCTGGCTGCCGTATTCGGCGGTGGTGACATGGCCGATCGGCTCGCCTTCCACCCGCACCGTGGCGCATTCCTCGCCCAGGTGCCGGTCGGTGTCGATCTTCACCTTCAGGCCGCAATAGCTGAACAGCCCCTCGGTGACGACCGTTACCGTGTCCACGCCTTCATGCGTGCCGCCGATGATGAAGGGCGCGGGCTTGTAGTCGGGGTAGGTGGTGCCGGCGCCGATGCCGGTGACGAAGCTGCGCTCGCCGCCTTCCAGCAGCACCAGCGGGTCGGTGCGCACCAGCTCGCCTTCGCGGTTGGCGTAGCGGGCGCAGGCCCCGGCACGGCCGGGGCGGATGCGGCAGAGCACCGGGCAGGCATCGCAGCGGATGATGCCCTCGTTGCCTTCGCGCGCGCCGAACTGTGTGGTCCGGTCCGTGCTCATCGCCCGAGCGCCTCCAGCACGCGATGCGGCAGGGCCGGTACCTGGCGGATGACGGCGCCGGTGGCGTCGCGGATGGCGGAAAGGATGGCCGGCGCGGTCGGCACCAGCGCCGGCTCGCCGATCCCCTTGGCGCCGAAGGGGCCGAGCGGCTCGCGCGCCTCCACCAGGATGCACTCGATCTGCGGCACGTCGCCGATGGTCGGGATCAGGTAGTCGTGCAGGTTCTCGGTGCGGCCTGGGATGTATTCCTCCATCAGCGCAAGCCCGATGCCCTGGGCGATGCCGCCGTGGATCTGCCCCTCCACCAGCGTCGGGTTGATGGCGCGGCCGACATCATGCGCCGCGACGATGCGTTGCAGGTGGACGGTGCCGAGTTCGGTATCCACGGCCAGCGCCGCGACCTGGGCGGCGAAGCCATAGGTGGCATAGGGCACGCCCTGGCCCCTGGCATCCAGCGGCACTGTGGGCGGGTCGAAGCGGCCCAGGCCCTCCAGCGTCTCCTCCAGGTGCAGCACCCTGCCATCCACGCGCAGCACGCCGCCTATCAGTGAAAGCGCGGCATCCGCGCCGGCATTGGCCCGGCGCAGGATGGCGGCGCGCAGCGCCAGCGCTGCTTCCTGCGCGGCACGGCCACTGACGAAGGTCTGGCGGCTGGCGCTGGTCTTGCCGGCATCCGGCGTCAGGTCGGTGTCGCCCAGCACCAGGGTGAAGGCGGAAACGGGCAGGCCCAGCGCCTCGGCGGCGATCTGGGTCTACACCGTGGTGCTGCCCTGGCCGATATCCACCGCGCCGTTGTGGAAGGTCAGAAGCCCATCCGGCGCCAGGGTGATGCGCATGGCGGAGGGGTTGGACATGCCGGTATTGCCGATGCCCTACCACATGCAAGCGATGCCGACGCCATGGCGCAAGGGGCCGCCACGGCCATTCGCCGCCGCCGCGGCGGCGCGCAGCGCCTGCCAGCGCGGCCGCAGCGCTTCCAGGCATTCCACCAGCCCCACCGAATGCTCCAGCACCTGGCCGCTTGGCGTGGCGTCGCCGGGGCGCAGCGCGTTCAGCAGGCGGAATTCCAGCCGGTCGAGCCCCGCCGCATCGGCCAATTGGTCGAACAGCGCCTCCTGGGCGATGGCGGCCTGCGGCACGCCGAAGCCACGGAAGGCGCCGGAGGGCGGGTTGTTGGTGTAAACGGCGCGTGCCCGCGCCCGCACGAAGGGCACCCGGTAGGGCCCGCTGGCATGCACCGGTACCCGGCCCGCCACGGTCGGCCCCCAGCTTGCATAGGCGCCGGTGTCGTAGATGCCCTCGAATTCCACCGCGGTCAGCCGGCCCTCGGCGTCGCAGGCGGCGCGGGCGGTGATATGGGCTGGGTGGCGCTTGGTGCTGCTGGCCATGCTCTCGCCACGGGTCCAGACGGCGCGCACCGGCCGGCCGGTAATCCAGGTGGCCACCGCCAGCATGGGCTGGAAGCTGACATCCAGCTTGCCGCCGAAGCCGCCGCCGCAGGCGCTGGGGATGATGCGCACCTCGTCGATCGGAATGCCGAGCACGCCGGCCACTTCCTCGCGGTCCATGGCCGGGGCCTGGGTGCAGCCGAACACCTCCACCCGGTCGCCGACGCGCCGCGCCCAGCCGGCTTCCGGCTCGATATAGGCATGTTCGACGAAGCCGGTGCGCCACTCCCCGCCGACGCCGTGCGCCGCCGGCGGCTCGGCCTCGCCATGCTGCAGCAGGCCGGTGGTGAGCACATTGTCCGGGTGGGCGCGGTGCAGGGCTGGGGCACCTTCCGCCAGCGCCGCCTCCGGCGCGGCGAGCGGCGGCAGCACCTCCCAGGTAATGGGAAGGTCCTCGGCGCGCACCGCCAGCATCGCCTCGCGCGGGCCGAGCAGGGCGGCGACGCAATCGCCGCGAGAGCGCACCTCGCCCTCGGCGAAGACCGGCTGGTCCTTGATCTCGGGATAGATGCCGAAGCCGTTGCGGCCGGGCACGTCGGCGGCGGTCAGCAGCCGCACCGGCAGGTGCGAGGCGTCGCCGATGCGGAAGCGGGCGCGGGCATGCGGGGAACGGACGGGGCGCAGCCACAGCGCATCCTCCGGCGCGGCATCGGCGCCGTAGATCTCCGCGCCGCTCATCCGCGCCGCGCCGTCCAGCCGCGGCAACCGGGCGCCCACCGCGCCTTCGGCCGGCGGCACCGCTTCCCGGAAGCGATACGCGTCGCGCACCGCCTCGATGATCTTGCGGTAGCCGGTGCACCGGCAGAGCACGCCGCCCAGCGCCGCCTGCACCGCCGCCTCCGATGGCTGCGGGGAGGCACGCAGCAGCGCCAGCGCTGCCATCAGCATCCCCGGCGTGCAGATGCCGCATTGCGCCGCGCCATGCGCCAGGAAGGCCCGTTGCAGCGCGGCGCCGAGCGGGTCCTCGGCGATGCCCTCCACCGTGGTGACCGCACATCCCTCTGCCTGGCCCAGCGGCACCAGGCAGGAACAGACCGGGGCACCGTTCAGCAGCACGGTGCAGGCACCGCAATCCCCGGCATCGCAGCCGGTCTTGGTGCCGGTCAGCCCGGCCCCGTCGCGCAGCGCGGCGCTGAGCCGGGTCGCCGGCGGCAGGTCCAGAAGCAGCGGCTGGCCATTCACCGCGATCTTCATGCCGCCACCGCCTGCTCCCCCGCGGTCAGCCCTGCCAGCAGCCGGCGCAGCAGCACCAGCGCGGCATGCCGGCGATACCCGGCCGAGGCGCGGACATCATCGATCGGCGCCAGCCCGGCCAGATGCTCTGCCCGCACCAGCCCGGGCAGGGCGGCGAGGGGCTGGCCGAGCAGCGCCGCCTCCAGCCCCGGCAGGCGCTGCGCCACGGCGGAGCAGGCACCGACCGCCAGCCGTGCCACGACGACCCGCGACTCCGCCACTTCCAACAGGCCGGCGACCATGGCGATGGAGATCACCAGATGGCTCCGGGCGCCCAGCTTCAGGAAGCCGGCCCGTACCGGGGCGCGCCGCTTCGGCACCAGGAGGGCGCGGGCCAGCTCGTCCGGCGCGCGGGCGGTGCAGCGGTTGCCCAGGATGAATTCGGCCAGCCCCACCACCCGCCGGCCGCGTGCGGCGCTGGCC
>JAEWCI010000621.1 GCA_023390705.1 Pseudomonadota bacterium | reverse complement strand
CGAAATGCTGCTCTATGCCGCCATGGCACGCGTGACACTCCGAAGACTGGCCAAACACGCGCACTAAAATTGCTCAACAGCCTCTCACTACAGGTCGCATGCCAATGCGACGTGACATCCCGGTCTTGGTTCTCGGCCCGTCACGGCGTCCAGTGTGTTCGATGAGGAGGGTGTTGCGCCCCCAATCGACAGTCCTCCAATCGAGTTGCAGGGCCTCCTGGGTCCACATTCGAGCCTCGATCTGCCGGATCACAGCCGCCACTGTCATTATACCCGGCGCAGGAAGGATCAACCCGTGCGGCCGGCAGAGCCGGCCCGCGCGGAGGCGCGCCGCCGTCTGAGGGCACGAAGGTGAAACCTTCGTGCGCCCGGCATTACGCGGCTTGGCGCCAGGCAGGCCACCTGCCGGGGCACATGGCCTACCTTTTGCTTATGCAGCCTGCATGAGTGAAGAATGCGATCGACCGCCTGGTAGAACGGGTTGAAGGTCCTTCTCGTCGATACGGAGCCGGAGCGCGCGCGCATCCTGGAATCTCAGCTCGTCGCCGTTGGCGTGACTGCGACGGTCCGCCCCCGGCGGGGAGAAACATTGCCCGAGGCGATTGCGCGCGAGGCTCCAGATCTCATCATCGTGGACATGGCGAGGCCTGAGCGCGACACGCTCGACGACATCCGGCGCGCCACGAGCAGCGATCCGCGGCCGGTCGCGATGTTCGTCGACGTGGACGACCCCGGCTTCATGGAGGCGGCGATCGAGGCCGGCGTCTCCTCCTACACTGTGGTGGGCACTGCGCTGCCCGACGTGAAGCCGATCGTACGCGCCGCTGTGGCCATCTTCCGGCGATACCGCCAAGTCGAGGCCGAACTGCACCGGGTTCAGGCCGGGCTGCGGGAACGGCAGCTCGTGGACGAGGCGAAGCGCTTCCTTATCAAGCAGCGCCGCATGACCGAGCCGGAAGCGCATCGGTGGCTTCGCCGCCAAGCCATGGACCGCGCCCGCCGTGTCGCCGACATCGCTGCCGAGCTCATGCAGAAGGACAAGGAGGAGAAGGGTGGGAATGGCTGACCGTGCTGCAACGGGCGCCGCACCGATGCGCCTCGGCCTGCTGCGGCTGACCGACGCCGCGCCAGTCGCCCTCGCCGCCACGCGCGGGCTCTTCGCGCAGGAGGGGGTTGCCGTCTCGCTCTCGGTCGAGCCGTCCTGGGCGAACATTGCCGACAAGCTCGCCTATGGCCTGCTGGACGGGGCGGTGCTGCCGCCCCCGCTCGGCCTGGCGATGGAACTCGGCCTCCGGCCGGCGGCCACGCGCCTGATCGTGCCCCTGTCGCTCAGCCTCAACGGCAATTCAATCGTGCTTGCGGAGGCGCTGGCGGCTCCTCTCCTGGACGGCGGCCCTGTTCCTTCGACGCTGGAGGCGGGCCAGCGGTTGCGAGGCCTGATCGCGAAGGGGCTGCGCCCGCGCCTCGCCGTGGTGCATGCCTTTTCCACACATGATCTGCTTCTGCGTTATTGGCTGGCGGTCAGTAGCATCGACCCCGACGAGACGGTGGAGCTCAGCGTGCTGCCGCCGTCCGAGATGCCGCAGGCGCTGGAGGCCCGGCGCATCGACGGCTTCTGTGCTGGCGCGCCCTGGGGGGCGGTCGCGGCGCAGAGCGGTGCCGGGCGCACGCTCGTGCTGTCCTCAGCGATATGGCGCAACCATCCTGAGAAATGCCTCGCCGTGCGCGCGGACTGGGCGGAGCGGAACTCCGCGCCGCTCCAGAGGGTTCTGCGCGCGCTGCTGCGCGCCGGAGCCACCTGTGACGAACCGGCCGGCGCGGGGGCGCTGGCCGCCCTGCTGGCGAGGCCGGAATGGGTCGGTGTGCCAGCCGAGTTGCTGACCGCCTCGCTGCCGGGCGGCTCCGGCAGAGATGCGGACAGGACGGTCTTCGCGGCGCATGCCGCCGCCTTCCCCTGGCGGTCCCATGCCAGGTGGTTCGCGACGCAGATGGCGCGCTGGCGCCCGTTACCGGACGACGCCGTGGAGCGCGCCGCCAGTGCATACCGTCCCGACCTCTACGCGGAAGCGGCGCGCTCGCTCGGCCTGTCAGTGCCGCAGCACGGCCAGAAGGTGGAGGGCGGCCACGACGCGCCTTGGCTCCTCGCGGCGGACCCGGAGCCGCTGCCGATGCTGCCCGACTCCTTCTGCGACGGAGTGCGCTTCGGAAGCTGAAGCGACGGGCAGGGAGGCAACTGCCCAAAAATAATGCAGGCACTCCGAAATAGGCGATAGTGATGATTTTGTAGTCATCGCCGCCTAAAATGCGGGCAATTCGGTCCGGCGATTTGTGTCGAACCTAGCTCCGCTGCGGTGCAGCATTCTGGCACGCCGTTTGCTGCGCTGCCGGTGCGCATCTTTGGTGGCGCCGGTCAGGCGTCACGAAGCGCAACGGCAAGCCCTCAAAGGCGGGGGCTGCCTGTCGGCGGGTCGGGCGGTCAGGCCAGGCCTTGGGGCAGAGTTGCGGGTCAAGGGCGGCCCGCGGGCGGGCACTGTGGCAGGTGGCCCGCGGAGCATCACTGGTGAAGAAGGGTTTCCTGCAGGCTGGGCATCTGCCCACCCTGATCGCTGCCTTCCTCTATTTCGACCTTTCGTTCATGGCCTGGGTGATCCTCGGTCCGATGGCGGTGCAGATCTCGGCCGATCTCGCTCTCAGTCCCGCCGAGAAGGGCCTCATGGTCGCCATGCCGGTCCTCGCCGGTGCGGGCTTCCGCGTGGTGAACGGGGTACTCGTGGACCGCATCGGTGCGCGCCGCACTGGGCTCGTCAGCCAACTCATCGTCATAGCGGGCCTGCTCGGCGCCTGGTGGTTCGGCGTGCACAGCTTCATCGACACGCTACTGGTCGGAATCGTGCTCGGCGTCGCCGGCGCCGCCTTCGCGGTGGCCCTGCCGCTCGCCTCGAGCTGGTACCCGCCCCAGCATCAGGGCACAGCGCTAGGCATCGCGGGAGCCGGCAATTCGGGCACGGTCTTCGCCGCCCTCTTCGCGCCAGGCCTCGCCGCCGCCTTCGGCTGGCCGAACGTCTTTGGGCTGGTCGCCATCCCACTCTGCGTGGCGCTGCTCGTCTTCGTGCTGCTCGCCAAGGACAGCCCCAACCGTCCCGCACCGAAGCGGCTGCCGGAATACCTTGCGGTGCTGCAGAGCCGCGACGCTTGGCTCTTCATGTTCTTCTACGCTGTCACCTTCGGCGGCTTCGTCGGCCTCGCCTCCTCCCTGACCATCTATTTCAACGACCAGTACGGCCTCGGGCCGGTGATGGCGGGCTACTTCACGGCAGCCTGTGTTTTCGTCGGCTCAATGGTGCGCCCGATCGGCGGCATGGTGGCGGATCGTATCGGCGGCGTGCGCTCGCTCACCGCGATGTACGCGGCTGCGGCCGTTGCGCTGGTCGCGGTGAGCCTCGGCCTGCCGCAGAGCTGGATGGCGCTCGCGGTCTTTGCCTGCGCCATGCTGGCCTTCGGGATGGGCAACGGGGCTGTCTTCCAGCTCGTGCCGCAGCGCTTCCCGCGGGAGATGGGCGTGATGACCGGCCTGGTCGGGATGACCGGCGGGCTGGGTGGCTTCTGGCTCGCCTCCAGCCTCGGCCTCTCGAAGCAGCTCAGCGGCGGCTACACGGCCGGATTCCTCGTTTTTGCAGCACTCGCCGTGGCGGCGCTGCTCAGCCTGAGCAGCGTGAAGCGCCGTTGGCGCACGACCTGGGGCGCGGCCGCGGCCGGCGCAGCGCGGATCTAAGGAAAACACTGTCATGAACATCATCTCGCCCGCGCGTCAGAGCCTCGTCGTCGTCGGCAACGGCATGGCCGGCATGCGGACAGTGGAGGAGCTGCTGAAGCGTTCCCCGCACCGCTACGACATCACGGTCTTCGGCGCAGAGCCGCATCCCAATTACGACCGCATCGCACTGTCCTCGGTCCTCGCAGGCGAGAAGTCGCTGGACCAGATCGTGATCAACAGCCGGAAATGGTACGGCGAGAATGGCATCCGGCTGATCGCGGGTGATCCCGTAGTGGCAATCGACCGTGCGGCAAGGACCGTCACCTCCGCATCCGACATCGTTGTCTCATACGACCGCCTGCTGATTTCCACCGGGTCGAAGCCCCTGGCGCCGCCGATCCCGGGGCTCGGCATGCCCGGTACCTGCGCCTTCCGTGACATCGGCGACGTCGAGACGATGTTGGCCGCTGCCCGCGAAGGCGGCCGGCGCGCCGTGGTGATCGGCGGCGGCCTGCTCGGCCTCGAGGCCGCCTGGGGCCTGAAACGCCAGGGCATGTCCGTCGCCCTGGTGCACCTGATGCCGACGCTGATGGAACGTCAGCTCGACGCCACGGCGGGCACCCTGCTGCAGCGCGACCTCGACCGCCGGGGCATCGCCTTCTTCACCAACGGCCAGACCGAGGAGATCACGGGCGAGGGGCGCGCCACCGGCGTTCGCCTCGCCGACGGGCGCGAGATCCCCGCCGACCTCGTCGTCATCGCCATTGGCATTCGCCCGAATATCGACCTCGCACGTGCCGCCGGGTTTGAGGTGAACCGCGGCATCGTGGTCGATGACGCGATGCGCACCGACCATCACGATGTCTTCGCGGTCGGCGAATGCGTCGAGCATCGCGGCAACACCTTCGGCCTGGTGGCACCGATCTGGGAACAGGCCAAGGCGGCGGCGGCGCGGCTTGCGGGCGATGACGAAGCCCGCTTCATCCCGCCGCCGCTATCGACGCGCCTCAAGATCACCGGCGTGGACGTGTTCTCGGCCGGCGCGCTTGCCACGGCTGACCCGGCGGATGAGGAGATCACCTTCCAGGACGCCGCGCGCGGCGTCTACCGCAAGCTCGTGCTGCGCGAGGGCAGGGTCGCCGGCGTCGTGATGTACGGCGACGTGGCGGACGGCGCCTGGTACTTCCAGCTTCTGCGCGAAGGCACCGATATCGCACCGATGCGCGACACCCTCATCCTCGGCCGTGCAGTCGCAACCGCCTCCCTCGGCGCGGCGACGCCCGATCCGGTTGCGGCTGTCGCGGCGCTGCCCGACACCGCCGAGATCTGCGGCTGCAACGGTGTCTGCAAGGGCACGATCACGAAGGCGATCGCCGAGCTGAAGCTCACCACGCTGGATGCGGTGCGCACGCACACCAAGGCCTCCGCCTCCTGCGGCTCCTGCACCGGGCAGGTGGAAGGACTCCTGGCGGCGGCGCTGGGCGACGGCTACGCGAAGGCAGAGGGTGAGAAGCCGATGTGCAAGTGCACATCGCATGGGCACGACTTCGTCCGCAAGACGATCCTCGAGCAGTCCCTCAAGACCATTCCGGCAGTGATGAACCGGCTGGGCTGGACCCGGCCGGAGGGCTGCGGCTCCTGCCGCCCGGCCCTCAATTACTATCTCCTATGCGCCTGGCCCGGCGAATACGCGGACGACGCCCAGTCGCGCTTCGTCAATGAGCGCATGCACGCGAACATCCAGAAGGACGGCACCTATTCCGTCGTGCCGCGCATGTGGGGCGGGCTGACGAACCCGCGCGAGCTGCGAGCAATCGCCGACGCCGCGGAGAAGTACAACATCCCCGAGGTGAAGGTGACGGGCGGGCAGCGGATTGATCTGTTCGGCGTAAAGCGCGAGCAGCTTCCGCATGTCTGGCGGGACCTGAACGCGGCGGGAATGGTCTCGGGCCATGCCTACGGCAAGGCGCTGCGTACGGTGAAGACCTGCGTCGGTTCCACCTGGTGCCGCTTCGGCACGCAGGACAGCACCGGCATGGGCGTGAAGCTCGAGAAGATGACCTGGGGCTCCTGGCATCCTCACAAGGTGAAGCTCGCCGTCTCCGGCTGCCCGCGCAACTGCGCGGAGGCGACGATCAAGGACTTCGGCGTCGTCGCGGTGGACAGCGGATGGGAGCTGCATGTCGGCGGCAATGGCGGCATCCATGTCCGCGCCACCGACCTGCTCTGCAAGGTGGCGACCGAGGAGGAGGTGCTGGAATACTGCGGCGCCTTCCTGCAGCTCTACCGGGAGGGGGCGCGCTACCTCGAGCGTACCGCGCCCTGGGTGGAGCGCGTCGGGCTCGCCTACATCAAAGCGAAGGTGGTGGAAGACGCGGAGAACCGGCGCGCTCTGCACGAACGCTTCCTCTATGCGCAGAAATTCGCCCAGGTGGATCCCTGGGCAGAGCGCGCCGCGGGCGCCGATGCGCGCAGCTTCACCACTCTCGTGCCGGCGGAATGAGGATCATGGACGGAAGCATTCCACAAGGCCTCGCCTGGCTCGATGTCTGCGCGTTGGAGGACATACCGCGCCAGGGTGCGCGGGTGGTCGCCACGACCGCGCGCGGCGATGTCGCGCTGTTCCGCGCACTGGACAACGCGATCTTTGCGCTCGAGGACCGCTGCCCGCACAAGGGTGGTCCGCTGAGCCAGGGCATCGTGCATGGTCATGCCGTGACCTGCCCGCTCCATAGCTGGGTGATCGACCTCGAGAGCGGTGAGGCCGCTGCGCCAGATGTGGGTTGCGTCAGGCGCATCCCTGTCAAGGTCGAGGATGGGCGCGTGCTGCTGGCGCTGCGTGGCTGACGGAACCGGAAAATCAGGAGAGAAGGCCTTGTCCTACGTCACCCCTGCGGACTTCACGCGGAAGATGATCGACACCGGTGAGGCGAAGGTCTCCCCGGCGCCGCGGCGCGAGCCGGCGACGCGCGCCCTGACCGCCAGCATCGCAGCCGAGTGAACCGGCCCCGATGAGGAATGCCATCCGCACTACCTGTCCCTATTGCGGCGTCGGCTGCGGCGTCCTGGCGCAGCCGGACGGCAGTCTGACGGGCGATCCCGGACATCCGGCCAATCGCGGCCGGCTCTGCTCGAAAGGCGCGGCCCTGGCCGAGACGCTGGACGACCGCGAGCGGCTGCTGCACCCGATGGTTGGCAGCGAGCAGGCGACATGGGACGCCGCGCTCGACCTGGTGGCGGCGCGGTTGCGGGAAACGGTCGCGACCTATGGGCCGGACTCCGTCGCGCTCTACGTCTCCGGCCAGTGCCTGACCGAGGACTACTACGTCGCCAACAAGCTGATGAAGGGGTTTATCGGCACCGCGAATATCGACACCAATTCGCGGCTCTGCATGGCCTCTTCCGTCGCCGGCCATGTCCGCGCCTTCGGCGAGGACGTGGTCCCTGGCGTCTACGAGGACCTGGAGGAGGCCGACCTCGTGGTGCTGGTCGGCAGCAATCTCGCCTGGTGCCATCCGGTGCTGCACGGGCGCAGCGCCGCTGCGCGCGCTGCGCGAGGCACCCGGCTGGTCGTGGTGGACCCGCGCGCGACCGCCACGACCGAGGGCGCGGACCTCCATCTCGCCATCGCGCCGGGCGGCGACGTCGCGCTTTTCGCCGGGCTGCTCGTCTATCTCGACACGGTGGGCGCGGTGGACCACGCCTGGCTCGCGGCGCATGCCGGCGGCTTCGACGCGGCGCTTGCGGCGGCGCGCGAGACCGCGCCCGACATGGCGCGCATCGCCGACGTCACCGGCCTCGATCCGAACGACATCGGGCGCTTCTACGACTGGTTCGCCGCGACAGCGCGGACCGTCACCATCTATAGCCAGGGCGTGAACCAGTCCTCCGCCGGAACGGACAAGGTGAACGGCATCATCAACTGCCATCTCGCGACAGGGCGCATCGGCTGCCCCGGTGCGGGGCCATTCTCCGTCACCGGTCAACCCAACGCCATGGGTGGGCGCGAGGTGGGCGGGCTCGCCAACCAGCTCGCCGCGCATCTGCGCTTCGACGATCCGGCGGATCTCGACCGCCTGCGGCGCTTCTGGAAGGCGCCGAACCTTGCCGCCCGCCCGGGGCTGAAGGCGGTGGATCTCTTCGCCGCGCTGCACGACGGGCGCGTGAAGGCGCTCTGGATCATCGCCACCAACCCCGCCGACAGCATGCCCCGCGCCGGAATGGTGCGGGAGGCGCTGGCGGCCTGTCCCTTCGTCGTCGTCTCCGATTGCTGGCCGACCGACAGCTCGGCCTTCGCGCATGTCCTCCTGCCCGCCGCGGGCTGGGGCGAGAAGAATGGCACGGTCACCAATTCCGAGCGCCGCATCTCCCGCCAGCGCCCCTTCCGCACCGCGCCGGGGGAGGCACGTCCGGATTGGTGGGCGCTCGCCGAAGTGGCGCGACGGATGGGCTTCGCCGAGGCCTTCGCCTGGGATTCGCCCGCTTCCGTCTTTCGTGAGCACGCCGCGCTCTCCGCCTTCGAGAATGATGGCAGCCGCATCTTCGACATCGGAGCGCTCGCGGGGCTGAGCGATGCCGAATACGACGCGCTCACGCCGGTGCGCTGGCCGTTGCCGGCCTCGGGCGGCGCCGCGGGCGGCCGCCGCTTCTCACGCGGCAGCTTCCCGACGCCCGATGGCCGCGCCCGCCTGGTGCCGGTGCGCTGGCGCCCGCCCGCGGCGCTGCCCGATGCCGAATTTCCGCTGGTGCTGAACACCGGGCGGTCTCGCGACCAGTGGCACACCATGACGCGTACGGGCCTCTCACCACGGCTGATGGCGCATCAGGGCGCGCCGACCGTCGCGATCTCGCCGCAGGACGCGGCGTGCCTCGGCGCCACCGCGGAGGGGCTGCTACGGCTGACCAGCGCGCACGGTGAGACGGTGCTGCGCGTCGCGATCAGCCCGAGGCAGCGTCCGGGTGAAGTCTTCGTACCGATGCACTGGACCGATGCCTTCTCGGCCTCGGGTCCCGTGGGCCGCCTGGTCGGTGCCGCCGCGGACCCGGTCTCCGGCCAGCCCGAGCTGAAGGCGACCCCGGTGCGAGCGGAGCCGGTCCCGGTCCGCTGGCACGGCCTGCTGCTTCATCGCCGAGCCGTGCGGCCGCGAGGCGTGCACTGGTCGCGCATACCGGCCGGAGCGGGCCACGCGCTGGAGATGCACGGCACCGAGGCACTGCCCGTCGCGCTCGGCGATTTCGCCGCCCGGCTGCTCGACGTGCCGCGGGAGGCGGAGTGGATCGAACTCGCTGATCCCTCGCGCGGCTCCTGGCGCTTCGCCGCCGTGCAGGACGGGCAGCTGGAGGGCTGCCTGTTCCTCGCCGCATGGCCAGAGGGTGCAGGCCGCCTGCCGCAGAGCGCGGCGCTGGCGGCGCTGCTTGGCGGTGCCGTTGATGCCGGGGCGCGCGGCGCGCTGCTCTCCGGTC
>JAEWCI010000595.1 GCA_023390705.1 Pseudomonadota bacterium | reverse complement strand
CGCCGCCAGCAGCCGTGCCGGCAGCGGCAGGCCATCCTGCGCCATGAAGGCGGCGAGGGTATCCGCCAGCACCGCCTCCCCGGCCAGCATGTTGCCGGCCAGGCTCACATCCCTGCCGGCCAGGCTGCCGCACCATTCCACGCAGTGCCGGCCGGTCCAGGCGGCGTGGCGGCCGTGGCGGTCCAGCGCGTGCACCTGGCGGAGATGCCGGCCCTCATCGCCCGCCAGCGCGCCTTCGATGGCGGCAGCCGGGGGCAGGCCGCGGGCCATGCCGTCCAGGATGGCGGGGCCGAGATAGCGGTTGGTGATGGACTGGGTGGAAACCGCGCCCACGCCGGAGCGGAGGAAGGGGCAACTGGCGCCGACCGCGAAGGCGCAGGTGGTGACCGCCACGGCGAAGGCGCCGCTGGCGGGATCGCGGGCGAGGATCGACCAGGTCATCGGGGCCTCCGGCGGCAGGGTGGCTGTTGCGTAGATGGTCGCGGCGGAGGTTGCGCCAAGCCCGGCAGGGCGGCACGCTGCGCCCACCCCTGGGAGGAACCGTCATGCCGCCTGGACCGCGTTCCGTCATCGCCCGCCGTGCCGCCCTGGCCCTGCCCCTGTTGGCCGCCGGGCTGTCCCGCCCTGGCGCCGCCCAGGCCCCCGCCCAGGCCCCCTGGCCGGACCGGCCGGTGCGGCTGCTGGTGCCCTTCGGGGCCGGCGGTGCGGTGGACACGCTTTCCCGCACCGTCGCCCAGGCCTTTCCCGCCATGGCCGCCGGCCAGGCTTTGGTGGTGGAGAACCGGGCCGGGGCCGGCGGCACCATCGCCGGGGCGGCGGCGGCCCAGGCGCGGCCGGACGGCGCCACGCTGATGATGGCCGATCTCGGCGCCAATGCCATCGGCAAGGAATTGCAGCCCAGCCTGTCCTACGACCCGCTCACCGCCTTCACTCCGGTCTGCCACCTGGTGAACCTGCCCCTGGCGCTGGTGGTGCCGGCCTCCCTGCCGGTGAGCAACGCGGCCGGTTTCTTCGAACTGGCGAAGCAGCGCGGCGACATGCCCTATGCCCATCCCGGCATCGGCTATGTCGGCCACCTGGCGCATGAGCTGATGCTGCGCGAAACCGGGCTGCGCATGACCCCGGTGCCCTACCGCAGCGGCGCCGAGGTGCTGCGCAGCCTGCTGGCGAACGAGACGCAGAGCGCCATCATCACCGTCTCCACTTCCCTGTCGCAGATCAGGGAAGGCAAGCTGAAGGCGCTGGCGGTGTGTTCCCGCGGCCCGGTGGCGCTGCTGCCGGGGGTGAAGCCCCTGGCCGAGACCCTGCCGGGCTTCGAGGCCACGGTCTGGCACGGCATCCTCGGCCCCGCCGGCCTGCCGCCGCCGGTGGTCACCGCCGCGAACCGGGTGTTCAATGCGGTGATGCGCCAGCCGGAGGTCCGCCGGGTGGTGGAGCAGACCCAGGCCGGCGAGGTGGTGGGCGGCACGCCCGAGCAATTCGGCGCCTTCATCCGCGCCGAATACGAACGCTGGGCGCCGGTGATCCGCGCCACCGGCATCAGAACGGAGTAGAGCCCGAGCATGAGTGACAAGACCCCGGTGCAGCCGCGCCCCGCTTCCACCGTATTGCTGATCCGCGACGGTGCGGAGGGGCTGGAGGTCTTCATGGTGGTGCGCCACCGGGAGATCGAATTCGCCGGCGGCGCCCTGGTCTTCCCCGGCGGCCGGGTGGAGCGGGACGACGCCGCCATCGCCGGCGCGCCGGGGGGCGAGGTGACGCTGGACGCCTTCCGCGTCGCCGGGGTGCGGGAGACCTTCGAGGAATGCGGCCTGCTGCTCGCCCGCCGTCGCGGCAGCGCGGAACTGCTGCGGGCGGAGGCGCTGCTGGGCATCGAGGCGCGGCACCGCGCGGCGGTGGCGAAGGGGGAGCGCGCGCTTTCCGCGATGCTGGCGGCGGAGGGGCTGGAGCCGGCGAGCGATACGCTGCTGCATTTCGCCCATTGGGTCACCCCGGCCAGCCGGCCCAAGCGCTTCGACACCCAGTTCTTCCTGGCCGCCGCGCCGCCCGACCAGGTGGCGGCGCATGACGGCAGCGAAAGCGTGGACAGCATCTGGATCAGGCCGGCCCAGGCGGTGGCGGAAACCAATGCCGGGCTGCGCCGCCTGGTCTTCGCCACCCGCAAGAACCTGGAGAAGCTGGCCCGCTTCGCCACGGTGGCGGAGGCGCTGGAGGCCACCAGGGCCGCCCGGGTGGTGACGGTGCATCCCCGCCGGGTGCAGACCGAATCCGGCTGGCGCCTGCAGATCCCGCTGGAGGCCGATTACGGCGGCGAGTTCTTCGAGGCCCTGGACGAGCCGGCCATGCCTTCGCGCGAGTGAGGGGGACTTGGTCACGGTCGGCCACCGGCGCATCCTCGGGGCCCGACCCGCTGGCGCCGGCGATGACCGCCGCGGGCTTGGCACCATCCAGCCTGCCGCGGGACCGGCAACCGGCAGGTCGAGAGCGGAGGCTGACGATGGCGGAACCGAACCCGATCGCCGAACGGCTCCTCGGTGCCTGGCGCCTCATCGGCAACGAGCGGCGGATGGAGGATACGGGCGAGGTCGTCATCCGCCCCGCCCCGCGTGGCCTCGCGGTCTGCGAGCCCGGCGGGCGTGCCATGTTCCTGATGACCGGCTCGGACCGCTCGCCGCCCGCCGACGAGGCCGCGGCCGCCGCGCTGTTCAACGGGATGACGGCCTATACGGGACGGTTCCGCATCGAGGGCGACAGAATCCTGGTTTCGGTGGACCTGGCCTGGCACCCCGGCTGGGAAGGCACGGAGCAACTGCGCTTCCTCACCCTGGACGGGGACCGCCTGACGCTGCGGACCGGCCTGCAGGAGCATCCCCTCTCGCCGGGCCGGAAATTCGTCGGGACCTTCACCTGGGTCCGCGAGGGATGACCGGTAGTCGGGCGGGGATGAGCAAAGCGTCGCGCCGCCGCGGTTGACGCCGCCGCGGCCGGGGGCGATTCACGCAGCGCATCGCAGGAGATACGGCCATGGCGCTTTCCGATGAACACCGCATGCTGCAGGAGCTGGTGGCGAAATTCGTCGACCGCGAGCTGATCCCCCTGGAGCCCGCGGTACTGAAGCGCGAGACGGAGGGCGGCAAGTTCGCCCTGACCGAGGCGGAAAAGGCCCCGCTGCTGGCCAAGTGCAAGGAACTCGGCCTCTGGGGCCTGGACAGCCCGGAGGAATTCGGCGGCGCCAACCTGCCGGTGGAGGCCCTGGCCCTGGTGAACGAGGAGATGGGCCGCACCATCACCCCCTTCATCTTCCCGCCGGACAGCCCGAACCTGCACATGATGGTGCAGGTCGCCAGCCCCTGGCAGCGCGAGCGCTACCTGGAACCCTATGCCCGCGGCGAGGCGGTGAGCTGCATCGCCATCTCCGAGCCCGGCGCCGGCGGCGACCCGGCCGGCATGACGACCCGCGCGGTGCAGGACGGCGACGACTGGGTGATCAACGGCCGCAAGATCTGGGTCAGCAATGTCCCGGCCTGCGACTTCATCATCCTCATGGCCCGCACGGGAGAGGGCAAGCGCCAGGAAGGCGTGACCGCCTTCATCGTGGAGAAGGGCACGCCCGGCTTCATCATCGAGCGCGAGATCCCGATGATCGGCGGCCGCCGCACCTATGAGCTGGTCTTCGAGGATTGCCGCGTGCCCTCCCGCCAGGTCCTTGGCGAGATCGGCAAGGGCTACGCGCCGATGCAGCTCCGGCTGAACGTGCGCCGGCTGGAGATGGGCGCCCGCTGCGTCGGCATGGCGCGCCGCGCGCTCTCCATGATGATCGGGCATGTGAAGGAGCGCGTGACCTTCGGCCAGAAGCTGGCCGACCGCCAGGCGATCCAGTGGTGGATCGCCGATGGCGCCACGCGCATCCATGCCTGCCGGCTGATGGTCCACGCCGCCGCCCGCACCCTGGATTCCGGCGGCGATGTCCGCGGCGAGGCCAGCATGATCAAGATCTTCGGCACCGAGATGGCGACCGATATCATCGACCAGGCCATGCAGTCCTTCGGCGCCATGGGCATGACCAAGGAACTGCCGCTGCAGCAGCTTTCCAACATGATCCGGGTGATGCGCATCTACGAAGGCCCGACCGAGGTGCACCGCATGTCGCTGGCCCGGCGGGTGCTGAAGGAAGGCATCTGACCGTACCGGCGCCCGGCCCTGGCGGGCCCGCGGCGCAGCCCCAGGACGTGGGCGGGAAGGGGAAGGCGCCGATGGATGCGCGGGGGCGGGTGAAGCCCCTGGCGCGGCACCGGTGCCGCACCCCTGTCCCGCGCCCGTTGGCCGTCGCGGCTCCGTGAACGCCCTCTCCGGTCGCGTGGCATAAAGTGCCGCGTCCTGATTGGGAGGGGACGGTGGACCAGACGCAGATCAGGTCGCCCGATCTCTACGGGCGCACCTTTCAGATGGATGCGCAGACCCTCGGCATCATGGCCGCACGCCTGGAGGCGCGAGGGAAGCACCCATTCTTCCTGAAGGCTATCGGCGACTATGCGGACCAGTTGGCACTCGGCGAGGTCGAGGGCATCCTCGACCTCGGCTGCGGCACGGGGGTCGCGGCCCGCACCATCGCCCGTCGGCCGGAGCTGCGCGGCCCGGTCACGGCGATCGACATCAGCCCCCACCTCGTCGAGGCAGGCCGGCGCCTGGCGGAAGAGGAGGGCCTCGGCGGCAGGGTCGATTTCCAGGTCGGCGACGCGCACGGCCTCGGGCTGCCCGCCGGGGGCTTCGACGTGGTGGTCATGCACACGCTGGTCAGCCATGTCGCGGACCCCGCGGCGGTGCTGGCGGAGGGGCGGCGGCTGCTGCGGCCCGGCGGGCACCTCGTGGTGTTCGACGGCGACTATGCCTCGCTCACCTTCGCCACGGACGCGCCGGACGGCGGCGCGGCGACGGATGCCCTCGTGCACCGCACGATCGTGGCCAACCTCAGGGTGATGCGCGCCATGCCGCGCCTGCTGGCCGAGGCCGGGCTCGGCCTCGTCTGGTCGCAGGGCTACCTCGCCGCCGATATCGGGCGAATGGATTTCTGGGCGGCGGGCATTGCAACCTTCCGCATCCTGCTGCCGAAGGCGGGCGCCATGTCCGAGGCGGAGGCGAACGCCTTCGTCGATGGGCTGGAGCGTGCCTCGGCCGAGAACCGCTTCTTCGCGGCCAGCAGCTTCTACACCCATATCGCGCAGCGCGGCGATTAGCGCGGATTCCGCCCCGCTGCGCAGGTGGAATCCGCTCCGGCCGGGTCAGAGGGAGCAGGTTGCCCTGCATGGCCGCGTCCGGTGCCTGGAATTGGCGCGGGGATGGACCACTACCTCCCGGCGCCCATATCCATGGCCTGATGGAATGGCAGGCCCCCGCGGTGGTGCTGGATGCGCGGCCGCATGGCGAGGCGGCGGCCGTGGTTTCGCTGCTGACCGAAGCCCATGGCCGCCATGCCGGCCTGGCCCGTGGCGGCGCCAGCCGGGCCCAGGCGCCGGTCTGGCAGAAGGGCAACCTGGTGGAGGTCCGCTGGGTGGCCCGGCTGGCCGAACAGCTCGGCAGCCTGACCGGGGAACTGGTGCATCCCGCCGCCGCCCTGGCGATGGACGACCCGCTGGCCCTGGCCCTGCTGAGCGCCGCCTGCGCCGTGGCCGAAACCGCCCTGCCGGAGCGCGAGCCGCATCCCGGCGTCTTCCACGGCCTGGTTTCACTGATCTCCCGCCTGCCCGGCGGGGCGGCGCCGCTGCTGGCCGATTATGTGCGCTGGGAAGCCCTGCTGCTGACCGAACTGGGCTACGGGCTGGACCTCGGCCGTTGCGCCCTGAGCGGGGCGGAGGAGGACCTCGCCTGGGTCTCGCCCAGGACCGGCCGGGCGGTGACGGCCTCGGCCGGGGAGCCCTGGCGCGACCGCCTGCTGCCCCTGCCGGGATTCCTGCGCGGGGCGGAGCGGCCGGGCGCCAATGCCC
>JAEWCI010000260.1 GCA_023390705.1 Pseudomonadota bacterium | reverse complement strand
CTGGAAGGCCGCCTGGTCATCACCCCGCACATCGCCTTCCATACCCCGGAAGCCTGGGACGACATCAGGCGGCTGAGCGCGGAGACCATGCGCGACGTTCTGGTGCTGGGGCTGGAGACGAACGTCGTCCAGCCCGGTTCGGAGTAGGGCGTGATCGCTTGAGGTGGGATCGCCGACACGACACCACACGACATCAAGGGAGGTAACCGATGCAAGGTCCCGCGCCGTCCACTCCGCCGCCCCCCGGTGCCCAGGCCGGCCCGAAGCTGGTGACGGAGGATTTCATGGTGCCCACGCGGGACAGCGGGATCGAACTCTTCCTCCGCAACAAGCGGCCGGAGAAGCTTGGTGCCGCCGGGCCGGAGCGAACGCTGCTGATGGTGCACGGCGCGACCTATCCCGCGCATACCGCCTTCGACCTGCCGCTCGGCGGGCTTTCCTGGATGGACTACATCGCCGGCCGCGGCTTCGACGTCTGGTGCATGGACATCCGCGGCTATGGCCGCAGCACCCGCCCGCCGGAGATGGACCAGGCGCCGGAAGGCAGGCCGCCGGTGGGGCGTGGCGAGACGGCGGTGGGCGACATTGCCGATGCCGCCGCCTTCATCCGCCGGCGCCGCAACCTGCCGCGCCTGACCCAGCTTGGCTATTCCTGGGGCTGTTCGCTGATGGGCCGCTTCGCCGCGGACAACCCGCAACTGGTCGAGCGCCTGGTGCTCTATGCCCCGGGCTGGCTGCGTGACGGTCCCAGCGCCACGGACCCGGGCGGCGATCTCGGCGCCTACCGCCTGGTGACGCAGGACGCCGCTCGCAGCCGCCGCGCCTCCGGCCTGACGCCGGAGAAGGAAGCCGGGCTGATCCCCCAGGGCTGGTTCGAGCAATGGGCCGACGCCACCTGGGCGACCGACCCGGTGGGTATGCGCCAGGACCCGCCGGTGCTCCGCGCGCCCAACGGCTCGGTCGCCGACAGCCGCGAATACTGGCGGGCCGGCCGGCCATTCTATGACCCCGCGAGGATCGTCGCGCCCACGCTGGTGGTCGTGGGCGAATGGGACAACGACACGCCGCCGCAGATGGCCCAGGCCCTGTTCCCCCTGCTGGTGAACTCGCCCGGCAAGCGGCTGGTGGTCCTGGGCGAGGGCACCCATGCCATGTGGATGGAGCGCAACCGCGGCGCCCTGTTCCGGGCGGTGCAGGTTTTCCTGGAGGAAGCCGGGGCCTGAGTGACTGTCTTGTGGGTCAGGCGTTTCCCCATGGCTTGGCGTCATGGATGACGGCGTTGAGGACGGCGAAGCGCTTGCGCATGGCGGCGACGAGGGCGGGCTTGGACGGGGGCCACGGGCGCGCAGGCACCGGTAAGCGGCCCTGCTGACGGGCGGGTTGTGGCGGATGGCGGTCAGGGCGGCCATGTAGAGGCTGTTGCGCACGCTGGTCCTGCCACCGGCGATGGCGCGGGGCCGCGCATCGGCCTGCGGGGTACCAGCGGCCGCGGCCGGCGTGGGCGGCGCGGTCTTGCCCTCCCGCGCCGGTGCCGCCAAGCTCCGTTCCGAAGGGCCGATGAAGGGCCCGATCGGGAGGAGTTCCAGCCGATGCGCCGACGCGCCTTGTGGTCCCTTGTCCTTGCCGCGACGCTGGCGCTGCTGCCCGCCGGCGGCCAGGCGCAGGCGAATTGGCCGGAGCGGCCGGTCCGCATCATCGTCGCCTTCCCGCCCGGCGGCTCCACCGATGTGGTCACCCGGCTGATCGCCGAAGGCATATCGGGCCCGCTGCGCCAGCCGGTGGTGGTGGAGAACCGCGGCGGCGCCAGCGGCATGATCGGCACCGAGCAGGTCGCCCGCGCCGCGCCGGATGGCTACACGCTGCTGATGACCTCGGCGGGGCCGCATGCCATCAACGGCAGTCTCTTCCCCTCTATCCCCTATGACCCCGTCCGGCAGTTCTCGCCGATCGTCCTCACCGCGGTCTATCCGCTGCTGGTGGTGACACCGACCGACCGGGCGCCCAACAGCATCCAGGAATTCGTCGCCCATGCCCGGGCCAGTGCCGGGCGGCTGAACTACTGCTCGATCGGCACCGGCCTGCCCAGCCATCTGGCGGCGGAACTGTTCAAGGCCCGCGCCGGAGTGGACATGGTGCATGTCCCCTATCGCGGCAGCGGCCCGGCGGTGGTCGCGGCGGTTGCCGGGGAGTGCGACATCCTGTTCGACAGCGCGCTTTCTTCCGGCCCGCAGGTGCGCGGCGGGCGGCTGAAGGTGCTGGCCGTGACCAGCAGCCAGCGCGTGCCTTCCTGGGCGAATGTGCCGACCGTGGCGGAAGCCGCCCTGCCCGGTTTCGAGGCGGCGACCTGGACCGCCCTGGTGGCGCCCGCCGGCGTGCCGGAACCCATCATCCGGCGCCTGAACGAGGAAGTCGGCCGCTTCATGGCAAGCCCCCGCTACCGCGATGCGCTGGAGGCGCACGGCGCCATTCCCGGCGGCGGCACGCCGGAGGAACTCGGCCGCTTCATCCAGGCCGAGATCAACAAATGGGCCGAGGTGATCCGCGCCGGCAACATCAGGCCGGATTGATCGCGGGCCGGGGCGGCCACATCATGCCGCCCCGGAAAGGATGCCGACCATGCGCCCGATTCGCCTGCCCGCGCTTGCCCTGCTGTTGCTGCCCGGCCTGGCGCTGGCGCAGGGCGGCGACCCCAGCTTCCAGGTGACGAACAACACCGGCACCACCATCAACCAACTGCACGTCTCCTCCGCGGCGCAGGGCGGCTGGGGGCAGGACAGGCTTGGTTCCGGCACGCTGTCCAACGGCAGCAGCTTCCAGGTGCGGCTGCCGGCAGGGCAGTGCATCAACGATGTGCGCGTGGTGTTCCCGGACGGCAGGCGGCAGGACCGACGGCATGTGAACACCTGCCAGGAGAAGGAAGTGGTGTTCCGCTGAAGCCTCGCCTCAGCGCCACAGCCCCTTCGCCGCCAGCCAGTCCTGCACGACCTGCGCCACCTCGCGGTTGTTCCTGTCCATCATCATCAGGTGGCTGTTGCCCCGGATGCCGCGCTCGGGCAGGGAGACAACCTCCACGCTGCCGCCGGCCTCCCGCAGCTTCGCGTAGAAATCCAGCCCGCGCTGGCGGATCGCCGGCCAGCGGGGGTCCTGTTCGATGAAATCGCCATAGAGGGCCAGCACGGGGATTTCGCGCAGCGCCGCCAGCGCCTCCGGCGCCGTCTCGCCGAAGCCGGAAGGCTCGATCAGCACCAGCGCCCGCACCTGCGCCGGCAGGGCCTGGGCGGCGCGGCAGGCGAACAGCCCGCCCTGGCTGTGCGCCATCACCACCGCCGGGCCGACGCGCCGCAGCAGATCGCGATAGGCGGCAAGCTGCGGCGCATCCGTCACCGTCCAGCGCGGCACCACCTGGCGCATGAAATCGTCATAGGCCTCGACGGGGAATTGGCTGCCGGGCAGGGCGGTGCGGGTGCGCCAGCTTCCGGGGCCGGCGCCGATGCGGAAGCGTTCCCAGGGATTGCGCTTGGTGAGGAAGACCGGCTCGCCCGGGAAGATCTCGGGGAACATCGCCCAGCCGGCGCGGCCGCGCTCCACCGCATCGCTGACATAGGTGGCCCAGCCGCGGCGCAGGAAGAATTGCTGCCAGCCCTCGCGCCCATCCGGCGTGCTTTCCCAGGTCACACCGGTCAGCCCGCCGCCATGCCACATCAGCAGCGGCACCGTGCCGCGCTGCGCTTCGGGGATGTGGTACTGCACATACATCCCCTCCACCTGGTAGGTGCCGTTGGGGTCGATGCGCGCCGGCGGACCGCCGGGCATCAGCGTGACCTCCTGCGCCGGCTTGCCGGTCACCACGGCCTCCCGCCCGCCCAGGTGGAAGCTGCCCATGCTGCGCAGGGTGATGGGCGGCTCCGGCGCCGGCTGGGCGGCGGCCGTTCCGGCGGAAGCGGCGAGCAGCGCGGCAAGCAGCCGGTGGCGCAGCATGGCAAGGGTTCCCCTTCGTTGCGCGGATGCTAGCGCCTTCCCCCGGCGTTGACAGCCCTGCCCACCTTCACCAAGCCTTGCCGGATAGCAGGAGGACACGGGCATGGCGGGTTCCGACCAGACGAAGAAGAGCTTCCGGCTGCGCAGCCAGCGCTGGTTCGATGACCCGGAAGACCCCGGCATGACCGCGCTCTATGTCGAGCGCTACCTCAATTTCGGCATGACGCGCGGGGAACTGCAATCCGGCAAGCCGATCATCGGCATCGCCCAGACCGGCAGCGACATCGCGCCCTGCAACCGGCACCATATCGAACTGGCGTCGCGGCTGCGGGACGGCATCCGCGAGGCCGGCGGCATCCCGCTGGAATTCCCCATCCATCCCATCCAGGAAACCGGCAAGCGGCCGACCGCGGCGAATGACCGCAACCTGGCCTATCTTTCGCTGGTGGAGGTGCTGCACGGCTACCCGATAGACGGCGTCATCCTCACCACCGGCTGCGACAAGACCACGCCCGCCTGCCTGATGGGCGCGGCGACCATGAACATCCCGGCCATCGTCTTTTCCGGCGGGCCGATGCTGGACGGGCATTGGAAGGGAAGGCTGACCGGCAGCGGCACCATCGTCTGGGAAGCCCGCAAGCTGCTGGCCGAGGGCAGGATCGACTACAACGGCTTCATGGACCTGGTGGCCAGCAGTTCCACCAGCGTCGGCCACTGCAACACCATGGGCACGGCGCTTTCCATGAACAGCCTGGCGGAGGCCCTGGGCATGTCGCTGCCCGGCTGTGCCGCCATTCCCGGCCCCTACCGCGAACGCGGCCAGATGGCGCATGCCACGGGAATGCGCATCGTCGAGATGGTGCGGGAGAACCTGCGCCCTTCGGACATCATGACGCGCGCGGCCTTCGAGAACGCCATCGTCACGGCCAGCGCCATCGGCGCCTCCACCAATTGCCCGCCGCACATCATCGCCATCGCCCGGCACATGGGGGTGGAGCTGAGGATCGAGGACTGGGACCGGCTGGGCGCCGAGATTCCGCTGCTGGTGGATTGCCAGCCCGCCGGCCGCTTCCTGGGCGAAGCCTTCCACCGCGCCGGCGGCGTGCCGGCGGTGCTGAAGGAATTGCTGGACGCCGGCAGGCTGCACGGCACGGCGATGACCGTCACCGGACGCACCCTGGCGGAGAATGTCGCGGCACTGGAGGAACCGGACCGCGAGGTGATCCGCCGCTACTCGGCGCCGCTGAAGGAACGTGCCGGCTTCCTGGTTCTTTCCGGCAACCTCTTCGACAACGCGGTGATGAAGGTCAGCGTCATCGACCCGGCCTTCCGCAAGCGCTTCCTTTCGGACCCGCCCGGCGTCTTCGAGGGCAAGGTGGCGGTGTTCGAGGGGCCGGAGGACTATCACGACCGCATCGAGGACCCGGCGCTGGGCATCGATGAGCGCACCGTGCTGGTCATCCGCAATTGCGGCCCGGTCGGCTATCCCGGCAGCGCGGAGGTGGTGAACATGCAGCCGCCGGCCGCCCTGCTGAAGGCGGGGGTGGACACCCTGCCCACCATGGGCGACGGCAGGCAGAGCGGCACCTCGGGCAGCCCCTCCATCCTCAACATCTCGCCGGAAGCGGCGGTGGGCGGCGGGCTGGCGCTGCTGCGCACCGGCGACCCGATCCGCATCGACCTCAACACCCGCAAGGTGGACGTGCTGATCCCGGCCGGGGAATTGGCCGCCCGCCGCGCCGCCTGGCAGCCGCCGGCCCTGCTGAACAAGACACCCTGGGAGGAGATCCAGCGCGGCATGGTCGGGCAGCTCGGCACCGGCATGTGCCTTGAGCCGGCGACCCTCTACCTGAACATCCTGGAGACGCGGGGCGAGAGCAGGCATAATCACTGAAACATCAGGGAGGAAACGCCATGGTTCCCGGCATGCAGCTCGGCGACATCACCATCCAGCGCATCATTGAGCAGGAGGAGCCGATCTTCGACCCGCTGGAATTCTTCCCCGGCCTGACGAAGGAAAGGCTGGAGGAGAACAAGTCCTGGCTGCAGCCCAAGGCCATAGACCCGGTCACCGGCAAGCTGGTGCTCTGCATCCAGTCCTACCTGGTCCGCACGCCGCACCACACCATCCTGATCGACAGTTGCGTCGGCAACGACAAGCCACGGCCGGGGCGCCCGGTGTGGAACATGAAGACCGACCCTACCTACATGCGCAACCTGGCGGCGGCGGGCGTCAGGCCGGAGCAGATCGACTACGTCATGTGCACGCATCTGCATGTCGATCACGTCGGCTGGAACACGCGGCTGGAGAATGGCCGCTGGGTGCCGACCTTCCCCAAGGCGCGCTATCTCTTCGCCCGGAAGGAATACGAGTACTGGTCGGCGGAGCATGCCAAGGCGCCGAACCCGGTAATGGCCGACAGCGTGCTGCCGGTCATCGAGGCGAACCGCGCCGAGCTGGTGGCCAACGACTTCGCGCTGGACGACCATGTGCGGCTGGAATCCACGCCGGGCCACACGCCGGACCATGTCGCGGTGCAGCTTGGCAAGGGGAGGACCCAGGCGGTGGCGACCGGCGACCTGATCCATTCGCCGCTGCAGGCGCGCTACCCGGAACAGTCCATGCGCGCCGATTCCGACCCCGCCCAGGCCGCCCGCACCCGGCGCAAATTCCTGGAATGCCATTGCGATGCCGGCACGCTGATGGCCTTTGCGCATTTCCCCTCCCCCTCCTTCGGCCGCGTCACCCGCTGGGGCGAGGGCTTCAAGGTCGAGCCGGTGGGGTAGCGGCAGCCCTGCCCGGTCCTGCGGGACCGTTGACGGCGGCGGGCCGGACGCGATGATGCCACCCCGCCGGATCGGGCATCGGGAGAAGGCCATGGGTAGCAGGTTGCAGGGCAGGCGATGCTTCGTCACAGCCGCCGGCCAGGGCATCGGCCGCGCCAGCGCGCTGGCCATGGCCCGCGAAGGCGCGAGCGTCGTCGCGACGGACCGCGATGCCGGCAAGCTGGCGGACCTCGCCGCAGAGGGCATCGAGACCCGGGCGCTGGACGTGACGGATGACGCCGCGGTGGCGGCGGCCATCGCCGCGGCCGGGCCGCTGGACGTGCTGTTCAACTGCGCCGGCTTCGTCCACCAGAACACGGTGGAAAGCTGCACCGATGCCGAATGGGACTTCGCCTTCGCGCTGAACGTCCGCAGCATGTGGCAGACCATCCGCGCCGCGCTGCCCGGCATGCGCCAGCGCGGCGGCGGCAGCATCGTCAACATGGCTTCCGCCTGTTCCAGCGTGAAGGGCGCGCCCAACCGCTTCGTCTATGGCACCACCAAGGCGGCGGTGATGGGGCTGACGAAATCCGTCGCGACCGAGTACGTGACGCAGGGCATCCGCTGCAATTGCCTCTGCCCCGGCACGGTGGACACGCCCTCGCTGGAGGAACGCATCGCCGCCAATGCCGCGGCGGCAGGCGGGGTGGAGGCGGCGCGCGCCCCCATCGTGGCGCGGCAGGCCATGGGCAGGCTGGCGACGCCCGAGGAGATCGCCGGGCTGGTGGTCTATCTGGCGTCGCCGGAAAGCACCTTCGTCACCGGCCAGGCCATCGTCATCGATGGCGGCTGGACCTTGTAGAACGGGAAAGAGAGAGACGATGAAACTGCTGCGCTATGGCCCCGCGGGGCAGGAAAAGCCGGGCATCCTGGACTCCGCCGGCGCCATTCGCGACCTTTCCGGCGTGGTTTCCGACCTGGCCGGGGATGTGCTCTCGCCCGCCGGGCTGGCGAAGCTGGCGGCGCTGGACGTGAATTCGCTGCCGCAGGTGCCGGGCAATCCGCGGCTCGGCCCGCCGGTGTCGGGGATGAGGAACCTGGTCTGCATCGGCCTGAACTACGCCGACCACGCGGCGGAGACCGGCAGCCCGATCCCCAAGGAGCCGATCGTCTTCCTGAAGTCGCTCGGGGCGCTGTGCGGGCCGAATGACGACGTCATCATCCCCAAGAACAGCCAGAAATGCGATTGGGAAGTGGAACTCGCCGTCATCATCGGCAGCACCGCCCGCTGTGTCGGCGAGGATGCGGCACTGGACCACGTCGCCGGCTATGCCGTGGGCAACGATGTGTCCGAACGCGAATGGCAGATCGAGCGCGGCGGTTCCTGGGACAAGGGCAAGGGCTGCGACAGCTTCGGCCCGCTCGGCCCCTGGCTGGTCACGAAGGACGAGGTGCCGGACCCGCAGAACCTGGCGATGTTCTGCGAGGTGGACGGCCAGCGCATGCAGGACGGCACGACGCGCACCATGATCTTCGGCGTGAAGACGCTGGTAAGCTACGTCTCCCACTTCATCACCCTGCACCCGGGCGACGTGATCTTCACCGGCACGCCGCCGGGCGTCGGCCTGGGCAAGAAGCCGGCCCCGATCTTCCTGAAGCCTGGCCAGACCTTGAAACTGGGCATCGAGGGGCTGGGCGAGCAGACGCAGAGGACGGTGGGGGCGTGAAGGATTAATTGGCATGCCTACCCGTGAAGAAGTTTTTACCCCCAACGATTTTCCAACCTACACTTATGTAGAACGGACAAGCGACGACTCTGAACAGCAGCTTCGTGAAGCCCTTCGTACACCAAAGCAGGTTATCTCGCTGTCGGGTCCTTCTAAATCAGGAAAGACGGTTCTTGTCGAAAAGATCGTTGGGGCAGAAAATTTAATCAAAATTCCTGGGTCTGTTATTAAGAAGGGAGAAGATTTTTGGAATCATGTCTTAGACGCGCTTGCTGCGCCAAATTCATACGCACGGCAAAATAGTATCTCTTATGCTATTCAGACTAGCGCTCAGCTTCGTTTGGGCGTGCCTGCCAGTCCCAGTAATCCTAGCGGTGACATAACTATTGGAGCCAGTAGAAATATCAGTAATTCGAACTCAGGAACTGTGACAAATGTCCGTCGTGGTATACACGAGGTCGAGGCGATTGTTCGAGACACAAATATAGTCCTTTTCGTTGATGATTTTCACTATATACCCCAGGCGGCTCAGATTGAAGTTGCCCAACAAATAAAGACAGGTGCTGATCGTGGCATTAAATTTTGTATAGCATCGGTCCCGCATCGTTCGGATGATGTAGTTAGGAGCAACCATGAGCTTCGCGGGCGGACTGCAAATATAGACACAAAATATTGGTCTCCAGAGGATCTGAAGAACATTGGGTCCAAAGGATTTGACGTTCTTAACATATCCGTGCCGGATGATTTTGTGCTGAGTCTCGCAGTTGAATGTTGTGGGTCGCCACAACTCATGCAACTTGTCTGTTTACAGCTTTGCCGCCATTTGAAGGTCGAAAGGACGCATATGGGAATTTTGCGCCCGAAGCTCGATTCGAAAGATAAGCGAGATATATTGTCTCGCGTTTCGGCAAATGCAAATTATACAACGCTCGTGCGTAATCTCCACCAAGGCCCTCGAACAAAGGGGCAAAAGCGGGACCGATTCCCATTTGTGGATGGAACCGAAGGTGATTCTTATCGATGCGTACTTCTTGCACTCTCCCAAGATCCTCCTCGCCTGTTGATTTCCTATTCTGATTTAATGGATAGAGTCCGAAAGGTGTGTAAGAATACATCTCCGATTTCAGGAAGCGTGCAAAATGCTTGTAAACAAATGACCAACATCGCAAGGCGAGAAAATTCTTCGGAGCGGATCGTTGAATGGGAGGAGCGTGGGGGAAGCGGCGCATTGCACATCATAGACCCTTACTTCTTGTACTATATTAGGCATTCGGGGCAATTGGCAGAACTCGGCTCAAAATGAGCCGAGCGGGTTTCTACATCGTCGCGCCCAGCACCCAGGGCGCGAATTCCGCCGCGCCGAAGTCGAAGCCCTCGCTCTTCGTCCGCTCGCCGCCGGCGACGCGCAGCATCAGCTGGAAGATGCGCTCGCCGGCCTGCTGCACCGTTTCCTCGCCGCTGAGGATGGTGCCGCAATTCACGTCCATGTCGTCCTGCATGCGTTCATACATCGGCGTGTTGGTGGCCAGCTTGATGGATGGCGCCGGCTTCATGCCGAAGACGCTGCCGCGGCCGGTGGTGAAGCATACCAGGTTGGCGCCGCCCGCCACCTGGCCGGTGGCTCCCACCGGGTCGTAGCCCGGCGTGTCCATGAAGACGAAGCCCTTGGCCGTCACCGGTTCGGCGTAGCGCACGACATCCACCAGGTTGGTGGTGCCGGCCTTGGCCATGGCGCCCAGCGACTTCTCCAGGATGGTGGTCAGCCCGCCGGCCTTGTTGCCGGGGCTGGGGTTGGCGTTCATCTCCGCCCCCTCGCGCTCGCAATAGCCTTCCCACCACTGCATCACCTCCACCAGCTTCTGCCCCACCTCGCGGCTCACCGCGCGGCGGGTCAGCAGGTGTTAGGCGCCGTAGGTCTCCGGCGATTCGGCAAGGATGACGGTGCCGCCATGCCGCACCACCAGGTCAGACGCCGCGCCCAGCGCGGGGTTGGCGGTGATGCCGCTGTAGCCGTCCGAGCCGCCGCATTGCAGCGCCACGCAGAGTTCGCTGGCCGGCACCGGCACGCGCGCCACGGCATTGGCTTCGGCCAGCACCTCCTTCACGAAACCGATGCCGGCTTCCACCGTCTTCCGCGTGCCGCCCATCTCCTGGATGTCCATGCTGCGCAGCCGCCCGGCAAGCCGCTGTTCCTCCAGCAACCCGCCGAGCTGGTTCACCTCGCAGCCCAGGCCGATGGCGATGACATGGGAGAAATTGGCATGCCGGGCGAAGCCGCCCAGCGTGCGGCGCAGCAGGGTCAGCGGCTCGCCCGCCGTCATGCCGCAACCAGTCTTGTGGGTCAGCGCCACCACCCCGTCCACATTCGGCCAGGGGGCCAGGGGGTTCTCCCCGGTCAGCGGGTTGCGGCGGAAGGCGAGCGCGATCAGCTCCGCCACATGGGCCGAGCAATTCACGCTGGTGATGATGCCGATGTAGTTGCGCGTCGCAACGCGGCCATCGGCGCGGCGTAGCCCAGGGAAGGTGGCGGGCACCGGCACCGGCTCGGTCGGGCGGGCATCCACGCCCCAGGCGTAGTCCCGGGCGAAGTCGCCCATGGCCAGGTTGTGGGTGTGCACCCATTGGCCGGGCAGGATGGCTTCCGTGGCGAAGCCGATGATCTGGCCGTAGCGCCGCACCGCCTCCCCGGCGGCATGGGGGCGGATGGCGATCTTGTGGCCGGCCGGCACGCGCTGGGTGGCGGCGATGCCGGGCGCCACGGGCGTGCCGGGCGGCAGCGCCTGGCGGGCGATGACCACGCCATCCTCGGGGTGCAGGCGAATTACCGGTGGCTGGGTAAGGGCGTCCATGATGTGCTAGCCTTCATTGGTTCCGACGTAGTATAAAGTGCCGAATGGCAACGAAAACCGTTTGCCATTTGGGAAACAAAAAACGCGCTAAGAGCCGCGGGAGGATAGGAACTTGTCATGCAAGAGTGCAGTACAATCAGCATAAAAATTCCCTTGCCGGAAGGAACAAGAAGGAAATCACCTTCAAATCGTCTTCAAGAGCTAACAATCCAGATTTTGGATTGCTTTTCTCCAGACTTCATAGCTGCCGCACAATTTTTTTACAGCTTTGCCGATGATCTTCTAAATATGTATATTGAAGAAGAACGTTTCTCAAATTCAACCTTAGATGAAATCCGAGCAGCTTGGGCGTATGATCTGAGCCAAGCGCCCCGTCATGTATTTCTTAGATCTATACAAAGTATTTTCGATGATTGGGCACTTCAAATCGACAAACCCGAAAGCATTACAAAATTCGCAAAAGAAGTTGTGGCCTCAAAAGAAATATGTCGGTTTATATTGAAACTTAAGCAGGCTGCATGGTCAAAAAATCTAGCACTCTTCGAAAAAGAAGAGAGGCATTTAATAGAGGCATTGACGCTTGCGATTCCAGCATCGCAAAAGTGCGCTGAGATCAAGATCACCCATCAAGAATTTTTTGATATGCATAGTATAGGAGAGGCAATATACAAAGGATGGGACGAGCGTCTCTTGCGAATTTTGGCAGCGAAATCCGATATTTGTCTTCTTGAAAAAATAAAGCAAAATATTGAGAAACTTCTTGAAACACCGGGCTTCATTATTGACGAACTGGATGAATCTGAAATTTCGGAAGGCGACGATGAAGGTGAAAATCCCAAATTATCTCTCCAGAATTTTAATTTCACCTATGGCCCCGATGCGGCCATAAAAAAAGCGGAATGGATGCGAAAACTTCTAGATCTGTTAGAAATAGAGCGTGAGGTCGAAGCCGGTCCAAAGCTATATAGGAAGTTGGGGGCAAATGGCACAGCACTTCGTCCCATACTTCAGATAGCTGCAGAGCTAAATATTATACTGTTTGATGAGGACAGTGTTATCACCCTACCGAATAGATAATAACATCAGCAGCCCCCGGGCAGGATGGCCAGTTCCTGCATCCGCCCGTCCACGACGAAATCGCCGAAATCCATCTTCAGCTCGTCCGCCACGCCGTTCTCCCAGTAGCGCAGCCCCACCTCGTAATCCGGCGCGCTGGCGCCGCCGCCCTGGGCGTTGGGCGTGCGGTCGAAGAAGGCCACCCGCATCCGGGCGCTGCCGAGCGGCGAGAGGGCCGGGAAACGCTCGATGGGCTGAGGCCCCTGCCAGGCGGAGATCACCGTGGTGGTGTCCTGCGCCCCTTCGGCCGAGGTGCCGTCCAGCAGCGGGGCCACCAGCAGGCGCTGGCCGCTGCGGGCGGCATCAAGGGCACGGATGGTGTGCAGGGTGGGCAGCAGCGTGCCGGGCGGCAGCGCTTCCTCGCGCGCCTCGGGCGAGGTGTAGCGCACCCGGCCGCCATCGGCGGTGACCTCGCCCTCGCCGGCGATGCGCTGGGAAACCGCGCCCTGGGAGCTCTGGGTCAGGGAGAAGCGGATGCTCCGCCCGTCCTTGGTTTCATAGGTGGAGTAGTCGGAGGTGGTCTCGATTTCCTGGCCGTCGCGGTCGGTGATGGTCAGGGTAAAGCGCTGGCGGGTGGTCCAGCCTTCGCAGGCATCGCCCACCTCATACAGCATGGCGCCGCGGGCGGTGGCGATGTTGGCATTCTCCCGCGCCCGGTCGAGCGAGAGCAGATAGGCCGCGCGATGCGCCACCATCCGCTCCGCCCCCGGCACGGGGTCGGCCGCGCGGGCGGCGCCCGGCAGCAGGGCAGCGCCGGCCAGCAAAGTGGCAAGCAGGGTACGGCGCAGCGTCATCGCATTCTCCCTCCGGGTCGCACCCGGGGCAATTAGGAAGTCTTCGGCCCGCCGGCACCCTTGGCCGGCGGCAGGTCCAGCTTCAGGTGCAACTCCTTCAGTCTGGCATTCTCCACCGGGGCCGGCGCGCCCATCATGAGGTCCTGCGCCTGCTGGTTCATCGGGAACAGGATCACTTCGCGGATATTCGGCTCATCGGCCAGCAGCATGACGATGCGGTCGATGCCCGGGGCGCTGCCGCCATGCGGCGGGGCGCCGTAGCGGAAGGCGTTGAGCATGCCGCCGAAGCGCTCCTCCACCTGCGCCGCCGTGTAGCCCGCGATCTCGAAGGCGCGGATCATGATGTCCGGGCGGTGGTTGCGGATGGCGCCGGAGGAAAGCTCGATGCCGTTGCAGACGATGTCGTACTGATAGGCCTTGATGGTCAGCGGGTCCTGGCTGTTCAGCGCCTCCAGCTCGCCCTGCGGCATGCTGAAGGGGTTGTGGCTGAAGTCGATCTGCCCGGTTTCCTCGTTCAGCTCGTACATCGGGAAATCGGTCACCCAGCAGAAGCGGTAGGCGTCCCTCTCGATCAGCCCCAGCTCGTTGCCCAGCCGGGTGCGGACCTGGCCGGCGAATTTCGCCGCCGCTTCCGCCTTGTCGCAGGCGAAGAACACCGCGTCGCCATCCTTCAGCCCCATGGCGTCGCGGATGGCGATGGCGCGGTCGCGTTCCAGGTTGCGGGCGATGGGCCCCTGCGGCTCGCCATTGGCGAAGGTGATGTAGCCCAGGCCGCCGGCGCCGCTTTCCCGCGCCCATTCGTTCAGCTTGTCGAAGAAGCTGCGCGGGTTGCCGCCGGCGCCCGGTGCCGGAATGGCGCGCACCACCGCGCCCTTCTCGATGTTGCGGGCGAAGAGGCCGAAGCTGCCGCCGCGGAAGTGCCCGGTCACGTCCCGGATGCGCAGCGGGTTGCGCAAATCCGGCTTGTCGCTGCCGAATTCCAGCATCGCCCGGTCGAAGGGGATGCGCGGGAAGGGCGCGGGCGTCACGGCGCGCTTCGTGCCGGAAAACGCGGAGAATTCCTCGAACACGCCCTGCAGCACCGGCTCGATGGCGGCGAAGACGTCCTCCTGCGTCACGAAGCTCATCTCGAAGTCGAGCTGGTAGAACTCGCCGGGGGAACGGTCGGCGCGGCTCGCCTCGTCGCGGAAGCAGGGGGCGATCTGGAAGTAGCGGTCGAAGCCCGCCACCATGGCGAGCTGCTTGAACTGCTGCGGCGCCTGCGGCAGCGCGTAGAAGGTGCCGGGATGCAGGCGGGATGGCACCAGGTAGTCCCGCGCGCCCTCGGGGCTGCTCGCCGTCAGGATCGGCGTCTGGAATTCGGTGAAGCCCTGCTCGATCATCCGCCGGCGGATGGAGGCGATGACCTGGGCGCGCAGCATGATGTTGCGGTGCTGCTTCTCCCGCCGCAGATCAAGGAAGCGGTAGCGCAGGCGCAGGTCCTCGGGGAACTCGGCCTCGCCCGCCACCTGGATGGGCAGCACCTGGGCCTCGGACTGCACGGCAAGCTCGCGCACGCGCAACTCGATCTCGCCGGTCGGCAGCTTCTCGTTCACCGTGCCGGGCTCGCGCCGCACCACCTCGCCGGTGACGGTGACGACGCTTTCCGGCCGCAGGCGGTCGGCGGCCTCGAAGACCGGGGAGCCCTGGGCGATGACGCATTGCGTCAGCCCGTAATGGTCGCGCAGGTCAATGAAGAGCAGGCCGCCATGGTCGCGCTTGCGGTGCACCCAGCCGGAAAGGCGCACGGTGGAGCCGGCGTCGGAGGCGCGGAGGGCGCCGCAGGTGTGGGTGCGGTAGGCGTGCATCGGTCGGGAAACCTTGGGGCTCTGGCCGGGAAAGGCGGGCAGAGAGCGTTTCCCGGCCGGCGAAGTCAAGTGCGGCACGACAGGGCGGGCCCCCACGGGCGGGGACCCGTGCCGGCCAAGCCCGGCGGTCAGGCGCTGGCGGCGTCAAGCGCCGCCATGGCCTCGGCGTCCAGGGTCAGCCGGGCGGCCCGGGCAAGCCCCTCCAGTTGCGCCAGGCTGGTGGCGCTGGCGATGGGGGCGGTGACGCCCGGCTTCGCCTTCAGCCAGGCCAGCGCCACCTCGGCCTGGCTCGCCCCCAGCCGCGCCGCCTGGGCGTCCAGCGCCGCCAGCACCTTCTCGCCCCGCGCGTCCAGGTATCTGCCGATGCCGCGCTGGCCGCGGGCGGTCTTCGCGAAGTCCTCGGCCTTCCGGTATTTGCCGCTCAGGAAGCCGGCCGCCAGGGAGTAGTAGGGGATCACCCCCACCCCCCGTTCCCGGCACAGCGGCAGCAGGTCGGCCTCGATCCCGCGCTCCACCAGGTTGTAATGCGGCTGCATCGTCTCGAAGCGCGGCAGGCCGAGCCGTGCGCTGGTCTCCAGCGCCGCCCTGAAGCGCGCCGCGGAATAGTTCGAGGCGCCGATCGCCCGCACCTTGCCCTGCTGGATCAATTTGGCGAAGGCGCCCAGCGTCTCCTCCAGCGGCGTCGCCTCGTCATCCCGGTGCGCCTGGTAGAGATCTATGGTTTCGATCCCGAGGCGATGCAGTGAATCCTCCACCGCCCGGGCGATCCAGGCGGCCGAGAGGCCCTTGCCGTCGGGCATCACCATGCCGCACTTCGTCAGGATCAGCACGTCGTTCCGCCGGCCGCGGGCCTTCAGCCATTCGCCGATCACGGTTTCGGATTCGCCGCCCCTGTGCCCGCTGACCCAGGCGGAATAGACATCGGCGGTGTCGATGGCGTTCAAGCCGTGTTCGACCAGCGCATCGAGCAGCCGGAAGGACATCGCCTTGTCGGCCGTCCAGCCGAAGACATTGCCGCCGAAGATGATGGGCGGCACCGCCAGCCCCGACCGGCCCAATTGGCGCAATTCCATGGTCCTTGTTTCCTCCTCCATCGGCCACAGCTTGCCCCGGCGCCGCCGGGCGGACCATCCCCCGGTCAGCCTCCGGCTTTTCCCCTGCTCCCCCGGGGTCTAAGAAACTCCGTCATGAACCGCCGCTCACCGTCGGGCGATGCCGCCCCGCGCCTCATTACCCGATCGGATGAATTCGCTGCGCTGTGCGAAAGGCTCCGGGGGGAACGCTTCGTCACGGTCGATACCGAATTCATGCGGGAGCGGACCTATTGGCCCGAACTCTGCGTGGTCCAATTGGCCGGCGAGGGGGAGGTGGCGGTGGTGGACGCCCTGGCCGAGGGTCTTGACCTCGCGCCGCTCGGCGCCCTGCTGGCCGACCCGGAGGTGGTGAAGGTGTTCCACGCCGCCCGGCAGGACGTGGAAATCTTCCTGCTGAAATTCGGCGCCGTCCCCACCCCGCTCTTCGACACCCAGGTGGCCGCCATGGTCGCCGGCTTCGGCGACCAGGTGAGCTACGACCAGCTCTGCCGTTCCCTGGCCAATGCCCATATCGAGAAGGCGCACCGCTTCTCCGACTGGTCGGCCCGTCCGCTCTCGCCCAGCCAGATCGCCTATGCCGCGGCGGATGTGACGCATCTGCGCCGCATCTACACCGCCCTGACCGAAAGGCTGGCGCGCGAAGGCAGGCTGGACTGGGTGGCCGAGGAGATGGCCGCCCTGGCCGAACCCGGCACCTACCGCACCGAGCCGGAGACCGCCTGGGAAAGGCTGAAGCCGCGCACCCACAACCGCCGCTTCCTGGCCCTGCTGCGCGCCGCCGCCGCCTGGCGGGAGCTGGAGGCGCAGCGCATCAACATCCCCCGCCAGCGCCTGGTGAAGGACGAGACGCTGCTGGAGATCGCGGCCACCGGCCCGGAAACCGTGGGCGACCTGGCGCGGGCGCGCGGCATTTCCGAGAATTTCGCCAAGGGCCGCAGCGGCGCCGGGCTGCTGGCCGCCATCAAGGAAGCCAAGGCCCTGCCCGATTCGGCGCTGCCGGAGCCGCCGCGGGAGCGGCATGGCCCCACCCCTTCGCCGGCCCTGGTCGCGCTGCTGAAGGTGCTCCTGGCGGCCAGGAGCGAGGAGCACCACGTGGCGCCGAAGCTCCTCGCCACCACGGATGAGCTGGAACGGCTGGCGGCCGAGGAAAGCCCCGACCTGCCGGTGCTGCATGGCTGGCGGCGGGAAGTGTTCGGCGAAGCGGCCCTGGCGCTGAAATCCGGCCGCCTGGCACTGGGCGTGGACGGACGCCGGGTGAAGCTGATCCTTGCCGGAAGATAGCCGCGCCGGGGACGGCACGAACCGTCCCCGGGCA
>JAEWCI010000476.1 GCA_023390705.1 Pseudomonadota bacterium | reverse complement strand
CCTCACGGGTCGGCGCCGCCTCGGCCCGCCCGGCCTGCAGGCGGAGCAGGGCGGCAACCAGTTGCAGGCTGTTGCGGATGCGGTGATCGGCCTCCCGCCAGCGGCTCTGCTCCGCGACCAGCGCATCCTGCGCCGCCGCCGCCGCCTGGTGCATCTCCTCCACATCGGTGCAGGTGCCGACCCAGTGGCGGATCACCCCCTCGGCATCCAGCACCGGCGCGCCGCGCAAACGGAACCAGCGCCAGGTGGCCGCCCGGGCATGGCGCAGGCGGACATCAACCTCGTATTCCCCGACGCGGTCGCGCGCCTCGCTCCAGGCGACCACCAGGCGGCGGCGGTCCTCGCGGTGAAGCGCCTGCACCCAGCCGCCATTGCGGCTCGCCTCAAGGCTCAGCCCGGTGCAGTCGCACCAGCGGCGGTTGACATATTCGAGCCTGCCGGCGGCATCGGTCTGCCAGACGCAATGCGGCATCGCCTCCGCCAGATGGCGGAACTGCGTGGCCTCGCCCGGCTCCGCCGGCGGTGTGATCTCCTCCGTCCCTGTCCTGAAGCCCGCCCTGCCCGGCAGGGCACCGGCCGGGGCAGCGAGGAGCGCCGCCAGCACGGCCTGCGCCGCCTCGCCCTGGCGCAGCACCGCCTCACGCAGCGTGGCCTCACGCAGCTGGAGCAGCAGCGTGGCGCCGTCCAGCGGCGTCGCCTCCACATCCCAGAAGCGCGGTGGCTCGCCGGAGGAGAACTGCATCGGCAGCCCGCTGCGGCGGAAGGGCTCACCGGTTTCCCGTACCCGGTCCAGGGCGGTCAGATGGCCGGCGGCGGCCAGGCTGGGGAAGGCCTCGGCGGCGGTGCGGCCGGCCAATTCCGCCACCGGCCGCGCCACCACTTCGGCAAAGGCGGCATTCACGTAGAAAAGCCGGTATTCCGCCCCTGTCAGGAGCAGAGTCGGTACCGGCGAATGCGCAGCAAATCGCTGGAGCGGAGCCAGATCCGGCCCCCGCTCCGCCGCGGTGTCCTGCACGCTGCTCTCCCCCGAGGCGTCCTGCCAGCCGGCAGATAGCCGAAGCTTGTGCCCGTGGAAGTATCCACGGTGATCACATGAGGGCGATAGACACCCCCTGGCGGCAACCCTTCCCACGTGGCATAGGCCGAGGTCGCGCCTTACCACCGGAGTGATTTCATGCCCCTCTCCGCCCCTGTCGAGCGGGAGCTGCTGCACCTGCGTGACATCGAGCTGCGCGGCTATCAGCGGGCCGACGGGCTGTTCGACATCGAAGCGCATCTCACCGACGTAAAGACCAAGCCGCACCCCGACGAGCCGGGACGGGAACTGCCCGCCGGCAGGCCCATTCACGGCATGTGGCTGCGGCTGACGGTGGATGTGGACATGCATGTCGTCGGCTGCGAAGCCTCCTCGGACTTCACGCCCTATGACATCTGCCCCGGCGCGGCGCCGAATTTCTCCCGGCTGGTCGGGCTGAAGATCGGCCGCGGCTTCATCAAGCACGTGCAGGAAAGGGTCGGCGGCACGGTCGGCTGCACCCATCTGCGCGAGTTGCTCGGCCAGATGGCAACCACCGCCTTCCAGACCCTCTACCCGGTGCGCCGGGCGCGGGAGCGGGCGGAAGCGGCACGCCGCCTGGCCGAGGGCGGGAAGGTCCACCACCCCGCCAAGCCGGACCTGCTGGGCACCTGCATCGCCTATGCCCCGGACAGCCCGGTGAGCCTGGCCCGCTGGCCCTGGCTGAAGGACAAGGCGGCGGCCGAATAGCCGGCGCCGCCCCCGGCCGGGTAAGACTGGGACCGGACCCGCCCGGGTGCGGCGACAGGCTGGAGTGGCTTCGCCGCGGCCATGCGTGGTGAACCACGCCAGCTTGTTGCTTTTTCGCCCGTTCCGAGTCGCCGGGTGTTTCCACCTGGCTTGAAAATGCTCTAGCGCCTGGCTTCCTCCGGCGTCAGCAGCCGCAGCGAGAGGGCGTGCAGCCCGCTGCCGAATTCCGCCTCCACCGCCGCGTGCGCGGCGCGGGAGCGGGCCAGCCGGCTCATGCCCCGGAAGGCGGGCGAGATCACCGCCACGCTGTAATGGGTTTCGCCCTCCGGCCGGGCGCCGGCATGGCCGGCATGCTGGTGGCTGTCGTCCTCGACGATCACCTCGGCCGGGGCGAAGGCGGATTGCAAGGCGCCGCGAAGGCGCTCGGCTCGGCTCTGCATGGCCGCTGTTGTCAACGGTTTCCGCGCCGCTGCCAAGCCCGCCCCGCGCCCCGCGCGGCTTGCCCGGCGCCTTGGCCATGCCCATAAAGGCCGGATGGCCCGACGCGGCGCCCGCACCCACCTGCCCGACCCCGATGCGCCACAGCGATCCTGCGATGCGCCGGATTGCCCGGCCATGGGCGAATACCGTGCCCCGCGCGCGCGCAACCGGCTGAACGAATACCTGTGGTTCTGCCTGCCGCATGTCCGCGAGTACAACGCCGCCTGGGACTACTACAAAGGCATGAGCACGGACGAGATCGAAAACCATCTGCGCCAGGACAGCGGCTGGCAGCGGCCCACCTGGCCGCTCGGCCGGCTGGGTGGCAGCAGCCGCTTCGACCCGGAGACCCTGCGCGACCCGCTCGGCATGCTGCATGGCACCAAGGTGCATGCGAAGCGCCGGCCGGCATCCGCCGCCCCTGTCGCGCCGCCGCCTGAACTGCGCGCCGCGCTGGGCGTTCTGGGCCTCGACTGGCCGGTGGACCAGCCGGCGTTGCGGGCCCGCTACAAGGAATTGGCAAAGCGCTACCACCCGGACGCCAATGGCGGCGACCGGCAGGCGGAGGATCGGCTGAAGGACGTGAAC
>JAEWCI010000461.1 GCA_023390705.1 Pseudomonadota bacterium | reverse complement strand
TCGCTGGACGGCAGCGTTGCCGGCAGGCCGGACTATGCCGGCGGCCTGGCGTTGCGGCCGGATGCGGCGCGCTTCACCCGTGGCAATCCGGCGCATGGCCCGGTCTATGTGCTGAACGAGGCGCTGGACTACCTGGCGGGGCATGGCATGGCCGCGGTGCAGGCGGATGTGCTGGGGCTGACCGTGGCGCTGCTGGCGCGGCTGGCCGAGGCCGGTATTCCCAGCACCACCCCGCCCGACCCGGCGCGGCACGGCGCCAGCGTCTGCATCGAACATCCGCGGGCGGCGGCCATCACCGAGGCACTGGCGGAGCGTGGCGTCTGGGCCTGGAACGGCCGCGGTCGCATCCGCTTCAGCTTCCATGGCTACAACGGCATGGCGGATGTCGGGCGCATCATGGCGGGGCTGCGGGAAAGCTGGCGCTGAGGCAGCCGCCTCCCGTCACGGCTGCGGCATCGGGCTGATTGACACTTGATCTCTCTTTGAGACTGGCATCTCATTTTGCGGCCTGCGAAGGCCGGCGGCCTGTGGCGCGGGAGCCGCTTCACCCTGGCCGCGCTGGGTGAAACGACTCCAGCTTATTGTTTTGCCGCATTTTCCGAGGCGCCGGGTGTTTCCACCCGGCTTGAAAAAGGCTCCGAGGGAGAAAGCCATGTCCATGACCCCCGCAGAGATGGACCGCCGTATCGACGAGCATTTCGGCTTCGAGGCCCACGACGATGTGGCGGGTGTCCTCGCCACCCTCGCGCCGGATGTGGAGCATGACATCGTCGGCTGGCCGGGCGGGCCGACCCATGGCCGGGAGAATGCCCGCCCCTTCTACGAGGCGCTCTTCGCCGACCTGTCCGATGGCCGGGTTTCCTGTCTCCGCCGGCTCTACGGCGACCGGTTCCTGGTGGACGAGTCGCTGTGGCAGGGCAGGGCGACCGGCCGGCCCTTCGGCCTGGAAGGCAGGGGCTGCCCGCTGGAATTCCGCCTGCTGCACATCATCGAATTCGCCGAGAGCGGCGGGATCGCGCGGGAGAATGTCTGGGTGGACCTGGCGGCGATCCAGCGGCAACTGCCGCAGGGCTGACATGGCGCCGGAAGCGGCCGGGCTGACCAACCGGCAGCGGCGGACGCGCAAGGATATCCTCCGGGCCGCCACCCGCCTGCTGCAACAGGGGCAAGGCAGCCCGAGCATGGAGGAGGTCGCCGCGGCGGCGCTGGTTTCCCGCGCCACGGCCTATCGCTATTTTCCCACGGTGGAGGCGCTGCTCGTCGAGGCTTCCATAGACACCGCGATGCCGGATGCCACGGCGTTGTTCGGCGCAGATGGCCCGTCCGACCCGGCCGAGCGCGTGGACCGGGCGGAGGCCGCCGTGCACGAGATGACCTTCGCCAACGAGCTGCCGCTGCGGCGGATGCTGGTGCATGCCATCCAGCAGGTACTGAAGAACGGCGCCCGCACCCTGCCCATCCGCCAGAACAGGCGCCTGCCGCTGATCGAGGCCGCCCTGGAACCCGCCAGGGGGCGGCTGGACCAAGCCAGCCACGAAAGGCTTTGCGCCGCGCTGGCGGTGTTCTTCGGCCCGGAGGCGATGCTGGTCTTCCGCGACGTATTGCAGACCGATGCCGACCAGGCACGGGCGGTGAAGAGCTGGGCGGTGCGGGCGCTGGTGCGGGCCGCACTCGCAGAGGCGGTGCCGCAGGCGGGCGGGACGGTGGACCCCGCCCCGCGCTGAATGGCCCTGGAACGGGCGCTACGGCGGATTGCATTCAGAACTGAACGCCAATCCACCGTAGGGCACTGTTCGTCGAGCAGATTCACGCTCCCGAGCGTTCACGCTCATCCGCGATCTGCTCAAGGCGTCGCCCGCGGCTGCGGCGGCAGGCTGCGCAGCCAGGCCGCCAGGTCGCGCAGGTCCTCCGGCCGCATCCTGGCATAGTAGCTGAAGCCCATGGGCGGGCTGAGCCGCCGGCCATCGGCGGAGATGCCCTGGGTCACGGCGCGGATCACCTGCGCTTCGCTCCAGCCCGCCAGCCCTTCGGCATGCGGCGTGATATTCGGCGGCACGGCGGCGCCCCAGGGGCCATTGATCGGCGGCCCGCCAGCGCCGGTGCGGGCCCAGTCCCGCCGTCCCTCCGGCCCCATCGGCGTGTGGCATTCCGTGCAGTGGCCAAGCGGCCCCGCCAGATAGGCGCCCCGCGCCACCGGATTGTCCGCCGGCGGGTCCACCCGGCCGACCGGCGGGCCATAGCCTGGCGGCAGCGGAATCTCGAAGCGGGAGGCCTCGACCGCGTTGCGCACGGGCCGCACCGTGCGGAGATAGGCCACCATCGCCGCCAGGTCGGCATCGCTGATGCCGCGGTAGAGCTCGATCGGCATGGGCGGGCCGATCAACCGGCCATCAGGCCGCCTGCCCTCGCGGATGGCGAGCGCGATCTGCGCATCCGTCCAGGCGCCGATGCCCGTTTCGCGGTCCTGGGTGATGTTGGAGGCGACGGCGCGGAACAGCCCGGGCTCCTCCAGCACCTGGCCACCGGCCAGATCCATGCCGGGGAGGTCGCCATTCGGCCCCTTGGGAGTGTGGCAATTTCCACATGCAGCAATGCCGTTCACGAGATAACGGCCCCGTTCAACCAGCGCCTGCTGCTGCTGCGCCAGTGCCGGCATGGCGGAAATCATCAGGGTCAAGCTCAGCGCCCAGGCTTGCCATCGGATCATCGCACATTTCCTTCCCATTATGAATATCTTGCAGGAGTGATCCTTAAGTTGCAACCCAACACGTCAATGAGGGAAATCACAAATAATTCGGCCCTCTGTCAACCAAGCCCTGCCTGCCATGCCGGCATTTCGCATCCATGGTGGTCCCAAGCGGGGAGATCGCGGTCTAGGCTGCGGGCGTAAGCGCAGGAGTCGCCCCATGCTGCAACCGCCGCCCGCCGAACCCGGCATGCGCGAGGAGGAGGTGGACACCCCCGCCCTGATCCTCGACCTCGATGCCTTCGAGGCCAATCTCGATGCCATGGCGGCGCTGCTGGCCCCCACCGGGGCGAAGCTGCGCGCCCATGCCAAGACCCACAAATCCGCGGTGATCGCGAAGCTCCAGATGGCGCGCGGCGCGGTCGGCCAATGCGTCCAGAAGGTGGCGGAGGCCGAGGCGCTCGCCTGGGGCGGCATCCCCGACATCCTCGTCAGCAACCAGGTGGTCGGCGCACGCAAGCTGGCCCGGCTGGCGGCGCTGGCGCGCATCGCCCAGGTCGCGGTCTGCGCGGATGACGCCGAACAGGTGACGGCCATCGAACAGGCCGCCGAGGCCGCCAATACCCGCCTGCCGGTGCTGGTCGAGATCGATTGCGGCGCCGCCCGCTGCGGCGTGGCGCCCGGCCCCGAGGCCGTGGCGCTGGCAGAGCGCATCGCCGCCAGCCGCCATCTCCGCTTCGGCGGGTTGCAGAGCTACCATGGCAGCGCTCAGCACAAGCGCTCACCAGAGGAACGCGGCGCCGCCATCGGCCATGCCGCGGAGGTGACGCGCCGCACCGTGGAGCAGTTGCGCCAGCGCGGGCTGGAGTGCCCCATCGTCGGCGGCGGCGGCACCGGCACCTTCACGCTGGAGGCGGCGAGCGGCGTCTATACCGAAATCCAGGCCGGCTCCTACGCCTTCATGGATGCCGACTACGCCCGCAACAGCAGCCCGCCGCCCTTCCGGCAGAGCCTCTTCGTGCTGGCGACCGTGATGAGCCGCGCCATCCCAGGCGTGGCGGTGGTGGATGCCGGGCACAAGGCGGTGGCGGTGGATTCCGGCCTGCCGCTGCT
>JAEWCI010000423.1 GCA_023390705.1 Pseudomonadota bacterium | reverse complement strand
GCCGGCACTGCTTGCCGCCGCCATCGCCTACAACCCCAACCTGCAGAGCTTCCGTGCCGCCGCCGCCGGTTCCGGCCAGGAAGCGGCGCCGATGGCGGTCGCCGGGCCGCTGGCGCAGCACCTGCTGCGCGGCGTGGCGCCGGCCGCGGCGCTGGAAGGTGGCGTGGTGCCGCCGGGGCTGGGGCAGTTCGGCGCCTGCCTGAACTACCTGCCGGGCTACCCGGACCGTTGTGTGGCGTTGTCCGACCCGCGTGGCGCCGGCGTGGCGCTGGGCGCGATAGACCGCTGAGCGAGATGGCGCTGAAGATCGGCCGCGGGGCGGCAGCCCCGCCCGTCCAGGTGGTGGATGTGATCGCCGCGGCCAATGCCAAGGCCGCGGCACTGCCGCCGGGCGCCTACCCGGATGCGCTGGGCGTCATCCGCATGGAGGTCGGCCAGCCCGGCACCGGTGCCCCGCGCGGCGCCGCCGAGGCCGCGATCCGCGCCCTGAGCGAAGGCGCGCCGATGGGCTATACCGAAGCCTTCGGCCTTGCCTCCCTGCGCGAGCGGATCGCCCGCCACTATGCCGAGCATTATGGCGTGGCGGTGCCTTCCCGCCGCATCGCGGTGACGGTCGGCGCTTCCGGCGCCTTCCCGCTGGCCTTCCTGGCAGCCTTCGACCCCGGCGACGCGGTGGCCATGGCGGCGCCCTTCTACCCGCCCTATGCCAATATCCTGACCGCGCTGGGCATGAAGCCGCTGCTGCTGCCCTGCGATGCCAGCACCCGCTGGCAGCCGACCCTGGCGATGCTGGAGAGGCTGGACCCGCGCCCGGCCGGGCTGATCCTGGCCAGCCCCTGCAACCCGGCCGGCACCATGCTGCCCGAGGCCGAGTTCGCCGCCATCGCCGCCTGGTGCGAGCGGGAAGGGGTGCGGCTGGTCTCCGACGAGATCTATCACGGCCTCAGCTACGGTACGGTGCGGGAGGCGACGGCCGCATCCCATGCCGGCAGCGCCATCGTCGTGAACAGCTTCTCTAAGTATTTCTCGATGACCGGCTGGCGCATCGGCTGGCTGGTGCTGCCGGAGGACCTCATCCGTCCGGTGGAGTGCCTGACGCAGAACCTGTTCATCTGCGCCCCGCATGTGGCGCAGGTGGCGGCCGAGGCGGCCTTCGACTGCGGCGAGGAGCTGGAAGCCAACATCGCCCGCTACCGCCGCAACCGAGCCCTGCTGCTGGCGCAATTGCCCCGGTCGGGGCTGGACCGGCTCTCGCCCGCCGATGGCGCCTTCTATCTCTGGGCCGATATCGGCCACCTGACCAATGACAGCCCGGAATTCTGCGCCCGGCTGCTGGCCGAGGCCGGCATCGCCGCAACGCCGGGCGTGGATTTCGACCGCGAGCGCGGCAGCCGCTTCCTGCGGCTTTCCTATTGCGGGCCGGAAGCCGAGATGGCGGCGGCGCCGGGGCGGATCGCGCGGTTTCTCGGGCGATAGGCTGGGGCGGCGAACCGGCGGATTGCCGGTGGGATGAATGCGCCGCCCCCCATCACATCATGCACGGGCGCCGACCCGCGCATCTCCCACCGGCGCGGGACCGGAAGAGATGGTGGGGGTCACCCCGGGTCAAGCCCGGGGGCAGGCACCCGGCCCTGACGTCAGAAGCGTGGTGGTCGCGCGCCCCTCCGCGCCCGCTACCCACGCCCGCGCAGCACCCGGCGGGCGATGGCCATGCGGTGCACCTCGGTCGGGCCTTCGTAGATGCGCATCAGCCGCGCCTGCTGGGCGAAGAGCTGGAGCGGCGATTCCTTGGTCATGCCCATTGCACCGAAGGTCTGCATGGCCTGGTCGATCACGTCGCGCGCCATCTCGGTGGCGAAGACCTTGATCATGCTGGCCTCGTTGCGGACATCCTCGCCCGCCTCCAGCTTGGCCGCGGCCGAGAGCACCATCAGCCGCGTCGCATGGATGCGGATGGCGGCATCGGCGATCCACCACTGGATCGCCTGGCGTTCGGAGAGAGGCACGCCGAAGGTCACGCGCTGCTTGGCCTGCTCCGTCATCATGTCCAGCGCGCGGCGGCACATGCCGACGCAGCGCGCGCCCATCTGCAGCCGGCGCACGTTCAGTCGCAGCTGCATCGGCGCATAGCCATTGCCCAGCTCGCCGAGGATCTGGGTTTCCGGCACGCGGCAATCCTCGAAGATCAGCTCATAGGTGCGGCGGCCGCCGATCATCGGGATTTCGCGCTGGATGATGAAGCCGGGCGTGCCGCGGTCCACGATGAAGGCCGTCACGCCCTGTTCGCGCTTGCCTTCCCCGGTGCGCGCCATGACGATGGTGAAGTCGCAATAGGGCACGCGGCTGACCCAGATCTTGCGGCCGTTGATCACCCAGTCGCTGCCTTCCTTGCGGGCGCGGGTGATCATGCCGGCCGGGTCGCCGCCGGCACCGGGTTCGGAAATGGCGATGGCCGATTTGGCGCGGCCTTCGGCATAGGGCTTCAGGTAGCGCTCCCGCTGGTCGGCATTGGCCGCCGCCATCATCATGTGCAGGTTCGGGCTGTCCGGCGGGAATTCGAAGGGCGTGATGGTGCGGGAGACCTCCTCCTCCACCAGCATGCGCGGCACGGCGGAGAGGTTGGCGCCACCCATTTCCTCCGGCACGTCGAGGCCCCAGAGGCCGAGTTCCTTGCAGCGCGCCAGCAGCGGCGCTTCCTCTTCCTCGGTCAGGGCGTATTTTCCGCCCTGCGCCTCGCGCGCGAGAATGGCGGGTTCCAGCGGCATCAATTCGCGATCCACGAATTTCGCCACAAGCTCCTGCAGCATGCGGGCTTCTTCGGAGAGGGAACCGGAGGTCATGGCGCTGATGTTCCTTGCGACAGTCATTACCCTTTGATGCGCCGATTGCACTCCTTCCCGGCCGGGGCCGCAAGGGCGGGCGCTTCCCGTCCGTTTCGCGCCAGGGGGCGTTGATTCCCGCCCGGACGAGCCATAGCATCCGGCGCAGAACAACAAGCATTGCCGGCCTGCGATAGCCCGACATCCGTCGGCACACCCATCGGGGCCGCAGGAGAAACGCCGTGAAAGCGCCCCCTACCCGCCGCCGCGTCCTGGCTGCCGGCCTTGCCGCCTCCGTCCTCGGCCGGCCCGCGCTGGCCAACACCACGCCGGGCTGGCCCAGCCAGAACCTGCGCCTCATCGTTCCCTTCACCCCCGGCGGCAGCAACGACAACCTGGCGCGGCCGATCGCCGACAGCCTCTCGACCAGCCTCGGCCGGCCGGTGATCGTGGAGAACCGCCCCGGCGCCGCCGGCTCGATCGGCGCGGCGGTGGTGGCCAATGCGCCGCCGGATGGCCACACGCTGCTGCTCGCCTCCTCCTCCTTCGCCACCAGCTCCACCGTGCGGCGCACCAGCTTCGACGCGCTGGAGAGCTTCGACCCGGTCGCCCGGCTCGCCATCACGCCGATGATCGTGGTGACCAAGCCGAACAGCCCGTTCCGCGATGTCGGCCAGCTCGTGCGCTTCGCCCGCGAGAATCCGGGCAAGCTGCAGTACGGCATGGCGGGCCTCGGCGGCGTCGGGCATTTCGTCCAGGAGGCCTTCAACCTCGCCGCCAGGCTTCAGATGGAGGCGATTCCCTATGCCGGCATGGCGCCGGCGCAGAACGACCTGGTTGCCGGCCGCATCGACTTCCTGATGACCACCATGGCCTCTGTGCGCGGGCTGGTGGAGGCGGGCACGCTTCCGGTCATCGGCGTCACCTCCGGGGAGCGCTGGCCCCCCATGCCGACTGTGCCCACCATCCGGGAGAGCACCGGCCTCGACTTCGAGTCCATAAGCTGGTTCGGCATCCTGGCGCCGCGCGGCGTGCCGGCGCCGGTGCTGCAGAGGTTGAACACCGAGATCAACGCCGCGGCCGACACGCCGGCCTACAAGCGCTTCCTGGAAGCCGAGGGCGCCATGCCGGGGCCGCTCAGTGTCGAGGCGTTCCGCGAGGCGCTGCGCGCCGACATCATGCGTTGGCGCCGCATCGCCGCGGACGCCAGGATCACCGTGAACTGAGACGGGGCAGCCGCCCCGTCAGGTTCCGCAGAAGGTCTGCTGCACCCGCTCCTCCGGCGCCGGCGGGGCGGCGTAGCGGGCAAGGCCGGGGCGCTGCTCATAGGGCCGTGCCAGCACGTCGAGCATCGCCTGGAAAGGCGCGAAGTCCTGGCGCGCCACGGCGGCTTCCAGCGCCTCCTCCACCAGGTGGTTGCGCGGGATATAGGCCGGGTTGACCATGCGCATCGCCGCCTGGCGCGGCGCGGGCTCGCCGCCTTCCGCCGCCAGGCGCTGCCGCCAATTCGCCGCCCAGGCATCATAGGCGGCAGGGTCGGCGAAGAGCGCATGCAGCCCGCCATCCTGTTCCGGCCCCGCCGCCGCGTCGCAGAGCCGGCGGAAGGTCAGGGTGAAGTCGGCGCCATTCGCCGCCATGCGCTGCAGCAGGTCCGCCGCCAGCTCGGCATCCTCCGGGCGCTCCTCGAACAGGCCCAGCTTGCGCCGCAGCCCGCCGACCCAGGCGGCCTCGAAGATCGGGGCGAAGCCGGAAAGCGCCTCCTGCGCCGCGGCCACCGCCGCCTGCTCATCCTCGGCCAGCAATGGCAGCAGGGTCTCGGCCAGCCGCGCCAGGTTCCACTGCGCGATGCGCGGCTGGTTGCCATAGGCGTAGCGGCCCTGGTGGTCGATCGAGCTGAACACCTTGCCCGGGTTGTACTCGTCCATGAAGGCGCAGGGGCCGTAGTCGATCGTCTCGCCGGAGATGGCGGTGTTGTCGGTGTTCATCACGCCATGGATGAAGCCGATCAGCAGCCATTGCGCGACCAGGGCCGCCTGCCGCGCCACCACGCCCTTGTAGAAGGCGAGATAGGGGTTCGCCGCTCCGGCCGCTTCCGGGTAGTGGCGGGCGATGACATGGTCGGCCAGCAGCCGCACCGCTTCCATGTCGCCGCGCGCCGCGAAATACTGGAAGGTGCCGACGCGCACATGGCTGGCGGCGACCCGCGTCAGCACCGCGCCGGGCAGTACGGTTTCGCGGAACACCGCTTCACCGGTCACCACCGCGGCCAGGGAACGCGTGGTCGGCACGCCGAGCGCGTGCATCGCCTCGCTCACCAGGTATTCGCGCAGCACCGGGCCGAGCGCGGCGCGGCCGTCGCCGTTGCGGGAGAAGGGCGTCTGCCCGGAGCCCTTGAGCTGGACATCGCGCCGCTTGCCATCCCGCCCCACCAGTTCCCCGAGCAGGATGGCGCGGCCGTCGCCGAGCTGCGGCACGAAATGGCCGAATTGATGCCCGGCATAGGCCAGGGCCATCGGCGTCGCCCCTTCCGGGATGCGGTTGCCGGCCAGGACTTCCACCCCTTCCGGGCTGGCCAGCTCCGCCGGGTCGAGGCCGAGCTGTTCGGCGAGCGGGACATTCAGCCGCACCAGCCGCGGGGCCGCTACCGGCGTCGGGTCCAGCCGGGCGTAGAAGCGCGCCGGCAGGCGGGCGTAGCTGGTCTCGGCAGGGAAATGGACAGGCATGCAATCGGCTCCCGGGGCGGGCCTTGTGGCGATGCCGGCGTGGCATCGCCTGGGCCATTCCCCGCAACGCCCCGTGGCGCCGGGTGGTTGGCGGGAAGGGGCAGGTACTTCTGGGCAGGGCTGAGAGATCGGGTCGCGCCTGCCGCCCGGCAAGGCCCCGTTCGTCGCGCCATGGCCCTAGGGGGGCGCCTGCCCTCGGGCTTGACCCGAGGAGCTTGCCCCCGGGCTTGACCCGGGGGTGACCCAGCCGTCTCTTCCGGTCCCGCGCTGGTGGGAGATGCGCGGATCGGGGCGCAAAGCGCACCGATGCCCGCGCATGACGAAAACGGGGCAGCCAGCCCTTTTCAGTAGCCCGCTAGCCGTCCGCCTTGGCGCCGGTGGCGCGTGCCACCTCGCCCCAGCGTGCCAGCTCGGCCCGCATGAACTCATGCGCCGCGGCGGGCGAGGGATGGGTGAAGGTCTCCATGCCCATGGCGGTGTAGCGCTCGCGCGTTTCCGGTGCTGTCGCCACCTGGGTCAGGGCGGCGTGCAGCCTTTCCAGGACGGGCTGCGGGGTGCGCGCCGGCGCCAGCACCGCCACCCAGTTCACCGCCACCACGCCGGGCAGGCCGGACTCGGTGAAGGTGGGCACTTCGGGCAGCAGGCTGCTGCGCGTTTCGGACATCACTGCCAGCCCGCGCATCTTGCCTTCGCGGATCAGCCCATAGACCGCGGCCAGGTCAACGATCAGGCCGTGCACATTGCCGCTCATCGTATCGGTGGTGGCGGGGCCGCCGCCGCGATAGGGCACATGGGTGATGTTGCCGGTCACGTCGCGGCGCAGCACCTCGATCGCCAGATGCCCCAGCCCGCCGGCACCGGAGGAGGCGAGATTGACCGGCTGGCGCCGCGCCACATCGAGGAATTCCCGCAGCGTGCGCGCCTGGGTTGCCGGCCCCACCGCCAGCACCGAGGGCGTCGCGGCGACGGCGGTGATGGTGGCGAAGTCGCGGCCCGTGTCGTAGCTGACATTGGCGCTGGTGAAGGGGGCGATGACCAGCGGGCTGGAGCTGGCGAGGAACAGCGTGTAGCCATCCGGCGCGGAGCGCGCGACATGCTCCGCCCCCAGCGTGCCATTGGCGCCGGTCCGGTTCTCGATCACCACCGGCTGGCCGAGCAGTTCCGAAAGCCGGGGCTGCAGGATGCGCGCCGTGGCGTCGTTGGAGCCGCCCGGCGGGTAGCCGAGGACGAGGCGCACCGGCCGGTTAGGATATGCCTGGGCCGCCGCGTGATGCGCCGGCAGCGCCAGCCCTGCCATGGCCGCCGCCCCGCGCAGGGAGCGGCGCGGCAATTCCTTGGACATGGTCGTTTCCCTTGCTTCCCTGGTTTCGTTGCCGCCTACATCATCACGGTCGGCGCAGCCTGTCGATCAGCCGTGGCAGCACTTCCTGCCAGGGTGCCACCAGGCCCAGTTCGGCGAAGCGGAAGATCTCGGCCTCGGGGTCGGAATTCACCGCGACGATGCGGCTGTTCAGCCCGATGCCGGCCAGGTGCTGCGGCGTGCCGGACAAGGCGAAGGCCAGGTACAGCTCCGGCGTGACGAAGGCGCCGGACAGCCCCACCTGCTGCGCCACCGAGGCCCAGCCGGCATCCACCGCCGGCAGGCTGGCGCCGGCCACGCCATCCAGCAGCGCGGCGAGTTCCCGCAGCAGCGCGAAACCCTCCGGCCCGCCCATGCCGCGGCCGCCGCTGACGACCACCCTGGCGCCTTCCAGCCGGCGCTGCGGCAGGCCGCTGGCCGGCAGGATTTCGGGCCGTGGCGGCTCCTCGGGCAGGGCGGTGTCCAGCACGGTCCGGCGCAGCATCGGCGTGGCAATGGC
>JAEWCI010000420.1 GCA_023390705.1 Pseudomonadota bacterium | reverse complement strand
AGCCAGAGGTCGCCGGCCTCCAGCCCTGGGCGTGCCTTCGGCGCGCTGCCGGTTCCCACCGAAACCACGAGCAGGTTCTCCACCCCGGTCTTCCAGTTGACGGCATAGGGCGCCGCGGTGGCCATCTGGAAGGCGAGGAAGGCGGGGTTGTTGTAGGTGGTCACGCCGCCATCCACGAAGACGAAGGAATATTCGCGCGGCGTGCCCGGGGCGAAGACGACGACCTCGGGGGGGAAGTAGGTGGGCGCGGCGGTGCTGGCGCGCACCAGCTGCCACAGCGGCAGGTGCAGGTTGCAGTCAGCCCGGCTTCGGTCGTTGTAGCGCGCCTTCGGGTTGTTGCTGATGGGCCAGGGGCTGTCCGTGGTGTGATTGCGCATCACCATCATCAGCAGGCTGCGCAGCCCTTCATGGCCGAGCGTGGCCGGCGGCCCGGCGGGGTCCAGCCCCAGGGCGCGGTTGATCTCCTGCCGCAGCAGCCGCGCCAGCGGCTCGTCTTCATAGGCGTAGCGGATGCGCTTCAGGATGGCCGACTTCTCGAACATCAGCGGGCCGCTCTCGCGGTAGAAGGCGCGGATGCGTTCGGTCGGCATGCCGGATGCGACGCAGGTGGCGATGATGGCGCCGGTGCTGGTGCCGCAGACGAAGTCGAACCAGTCGGCGAGGACGAGGTCCGGCCTGCCCGTGCGGGCGCGCAGCTCCGCCTCGATCCGCGCCAGGATCTCCACGCTGATCAGGCCGAGGATGCCGCCGCCGTCGCAGGCGAGGATCTTCTTCGGCCCCGGGGCGGCGATGCGCCGCAGGATGGCATCCGACATGGCTCAGCTCCTCCTCCTACATGCCTGGCCTGCTGCGTGGCTCAGGCTTGCCGCCCCTTCGTGGCGCCCACGGCCCGCAGCACCAGCTCGACCAATTCCACGGACGAATCGGTGTAACCCTGCCCGCCACGGCGCCGCGCTTCCTCGGCACGCCGGGCGTCGCGGGCACGGGCGTAGATGAAGAAAGGCACATCCCGCCCGGCCGCGCGCAGCGCGCGCAGAAGGGTGTAGCCTGCCTGCCGGTCCGGCGGCCTGCTCATGTCGCTGATGACGGCGCCGAAGCCTGGCGCATCCTGGGCATCCAGCAGGGCCAAGGCCTGTTCGGTGGAGGTCGCCTGGGTGACCTGCACGCCGTATTCCCGCAGCGCGCTCGCCTCGAAACGGTTGTTGCCGGGCTTGTCGTCCACCCAGAGGACGGACCACCGCGCCGGCGCCTGTTCCTTGCCGCTGAGCTCGGCCCGCAGGCGCGCCCCCGCGGCGCTGATCTCCGCTTCGGTGTCGTCGCCATGGGTGAGCGGCGTTGCGGCCGGATGCGCCGGTGGCAGGCGGCTGACAGGAAATCCCCCACGGAGCACCAACGCGGCCCTCGCGGCCCTGGCGTATGCGGAGTTGAGGTCGGCGGTCACGACGCTGCCTCTCGGCGACCGGCGCGGACCTACGACAAGGGGTAAAGAAGGCGTGGTCCAGAGTTCGTGCCGTGGCGCGGGTGGCAGATGGCTGACGGGAAATCCCCCGCGGAGTACCGACGTGGCCCTCGCGGCCCCGGGGAATCGGGAGCCGGAGCCGGAGCCGGAGCCGCCGGTCGCGACGCCGCCTCTTGGAGCCAAGGACGGACCTACGGCAAGGGGTAAAGAAGGCACAGTCCAGAGTTCGTGCCGCGGCGCAAATGCCCGGTGGCTGACGGAAAATCCCCCGCGGACCACCGTCGCGGTCGTCGTGGCCCTGGCGTGTGCGGACTTGGGACCGGCGGTGAGGACGATGTCTCCTGGCGCCGATAGCGGACCTACGGCAATGTGTGGAAAAGCTGCCGTCCCGAATTCGCGCCGTGGCGCGGGTGGCAGCCCCGCCCCAGCGGCACCCGCCGCCGTGGTCCGCTCGATTGCCGCGGCGATCCTCTCGCACAGCTCGCGCGCCGCGCGCCGGACCTGCACCTCGGTCAGCGGCAGGTCGGCCTGGGCTCGCCAGTCGAAGCGCTGCCGCGCCGCGATGGTCTTCGCCAACTGGTCAGCTTCCATCAGCTCCCGCTTCTCCAGCGAGGGCACGGTGACGAAGTAGATCGGCAGGATCAGGTCGTCCCGCCCCAGGGCGGCCTCGTGCCGCAGAAACCGGGTGAGCTCGTCGCGGCAGAATTCGCTGCGGAAGAAGCAGGGGGTCAGCACCGGGATCAGCAGGCTGGCCGAGGCAATCGCCTCCTCGAGCCGCTTCTGCCACTGCTGCCCCAGCTCGATGCCCTCCCGGTCCTGGAAGATGCGGAATTCGCGGTCGCCGGTGACGACCTGGACGCCGAGTTCCAGGAAGTGCCGCAACGCGGTGATCGCGCCGCTGAAGAACTCGTCGTCTATGTGCGTGTAGCTCAGGAAACCCTGCGCCCGCGCCATGCCGCTCATCTCCTCAGAGCTTCTGTGGCTCGATCACGACCGGCTCCCGGCCGGTCAGGCTGCGCACCAGGCCCACCATGTGCTCCGTCCCGCCCGGGCCGTCGCCGCCGCCGCGGTCCCACAGGGTGATGAAGAAGACCTTGGCCAGCCCTTGCGACAGCGCCGTGTGCATCATCCAGCGGTTGCAGCGCTCGTACATGCCCACGCCCTCCGGCGCGGGGCCCAGCTCCACCGGCAGGATGCGGAAACTCGCCTCCGGGTGCGCGCGCACCGTGTCGTAGTCGGCCTGCCAGCGGGGACCGGCCCAGGCGACCGAGGAAGCGATGAAGCCCGGCTCCTCCTGCGGCAGCATCACCCATAGCCGCATGCCGCGGTCCAGGCAGGCGCGCGCGAAGAGCAGGTCGCCGCCGCAGGCCGCCTGGGCGATGCCGAGATCGCCCGCGCCGGCACCCAGCGCGTCGAGTTCGGCCCGGATGCGCGCCCCCGCCGCCTCGGCTTTCTCCTGCGGGAAGCGCGGCTTGTCGCGGTCCGGCTTGTCCACCATATGGCCGCTGAACAATACCACCCGCGCCGGCTCCGCCAGCCTTTCGGGCCGCGCGCCGAGCAGCGCGTTGAGCTGCCCCTCCGCGCGGGTGATCGCCGTGATGGCCTCGGGCACGATCTCCGGCCGGAAGCCGAGCGCACCGAGAAACTGCAATTGCTGGCGCGAGGAATCGAGCGCGAAGCGGTCGCGCTGTTCCACCGCCAGCGCCGCGGCCTCTTCGTAATCCTCCAGCGCGGCATCGCGCTCGCCCTGCACCAGTGCAAGCTCGGCGCGGCTGGCCAGCGCCCAGTAGTCCTGGGAGGCAGCGAGCGCGCAGTCTATGGACCAGCGCAGCCCCTCCGCGATGACGTCGAGGGGCAGCCTGCTCTTCCGCCCGGTCACGTGTTCCCAGAGCCGCCCCAGGGTCAGGGCGTTGATGCCGGGGAAATAATCGGCCGGCGCGGCGCGGTAGCCCTCGACATAGGCGGCGGCCGCCGTGGCCAGTGAGGCCGCGGTCTCGCGCGCCGCCTTCAGCGGGTCCGATCCCTGCGCCTGCTGCGCCTGCCACAGCCGGCGCCAGTCATCCTTCCGGGTGCGCGCCAGCAGGCCCAGGGTCTCGCCCGTCTGCCGCTTCGCCGCCGCCTGCTCCTCGGCCAGGCGGCGCAGCGCCTCGGCGGCTTCGCCATAGCGTTCGGCGCGCCCGAGCGCGATCGCCTCCAACTGCCGGCCCCGCACGTCATCGGGATCGAGCGCCCTGGCGCGCTGCAATACCCTCAGCGCATACTGGTGCCGGTTCATGCGCAGCAGCGCGTCGCCGGCGGTGCGCAGCGCCTCGAAGGCCAGCAGGCGGTTCGGCGTTTCCTCGGCGAGGGTAAGGATATCACCCGGGCGCTGCTCGCGCCGCGCCACCTCGATGCGCGACTGCCAGGCCTCCAGCGCTTGCCAGAACTCGTTGACGTCGCCGACCTTCAGCGATTTCCAGTCCGGCTCCCGCAGATTGGGCAGCGTTGCATAGACCGGGCTCGCCTTCCGCCCGCGCCAGGCGTTCAGGGTGGCGGTGATCGCTTCCGTCAGCGCCGCGCGCTCCTCCTTCAGCTTCTTCGGGTCGGGCACGCCGTCCGTCAGCGTGTAGCGCAGCATGCGCTGGCCGTTCAGGTCAAAGGGCAGGCGGTCGCGCAGCGCGTAGGTCAGCACGGCGCCACTGGCGCGCAGCGCGTGGCGAACACCGATCTCGTACCAGACATTCGGGTTGTCTATCGTCAGGTCGGCAACCACGAATTCCGCCAGCAGCAGGTCCTGGAACATGTCGGCATGGATCGAGCCGCCGCGGCGCTCGGCATCGGCGCGGTGCGGGCGCAGCCCCGCAGCCTTGATCGCCGGCTTGAGCAACTGTTCATAAACCGCGTCGAAATAAATCGTCGTGCCATCCGCCGCCGGCTTGCGGCCGAACGGCATCACCACGAAGGCACGGCCCAGTTGCTCGGTCATGCTCGGCTCCTTCCGGCTGGAGCGTGTACCCGCTCTGCACGCAATGGCCCGCAACGGTTCGCGCGTTCAGGATGGCGCGCCAACCGCTGTAAGGCGACCGGTCCGCAACCGGCCCAGACCAAGGCCAGCGGTATGGCGGCGCGTGCATGCAGTTCCGCCTTGCCCTGCAGCACGGCATGCGTCGCGGACCGCGCGGCCTGGCGGTGCGGGTCACCAGGCGCCGGCTGGTCAGCGGTGGCGGCGCCGTTTTCCCGCCCGGCATCAGCCCAAGCCGCCTTCCGGCCGCCTCCCGCAGGGCGCAAGGCGGAAAAATGATCCTGCCCACCATCCGCCGTGGCAAGCGGTGGGAGCGGAAGGTCAGCGGTGTCGCGGAGCCGTGCATGCGGGATCAGGGGTCATCCGCCGGCAGATCAGCGCGAAGCGCCTGGAAGGGCTGGCCACCCAATCGCCGGCGCCACTCCGCCGTGGGCAGGTTGGGCATCACCCGGCCGCAGCTCTGGCCAATCAGGCCCGCGTTCGGCAGCATCCAGGCGCGCGCGCTGCCATCACGGCCAGCGGTCAGCAGCCACCTGCTACGGCTGCTGAAGACAGCCTGGTTGCCGGCAGCGCTGTGACTGAGGAAGATCGTGCTCAAGGCCTTCGTCACCTCATGCAGCCAAGCCCCGGGAGGGCGACGGGCGCGGTGGAGGGTGGAGCAGCTAATCACAATCCTGCGGAGAACGTGAAAACGACTTGGCGAGCGCCGGCGAGACGCCAGGATGGTTGGTGCCTTGGCCGCCGCCCGCGCCCGCCAATGGCAGGCCTGTCTGCGCGCAGCGTTCCTCCGGCGGCCAGCGGTGGACGCTCATCCTGGGCCGTGCGGACAGGGCGCTGCCCATGCCGCAGCCATGGCTACAACCCCAGCTCCGCTTCCTCGGCAGTGCCGCGCTCCTTCCAGCGTTCGGAATGTCGGTCATGGTCGCCTCGGCGAGCAGCAGGACACCGGCCACGAAAACGGCATTCTCAAGGGCAATCCGCACCACCATCGCAGGGTCGATGATGCCGGCCACGACCACGCCGCCATCGGCGGCTGCGTTCTCCGCGATCTGGCGGGCCGGCGCCTCAAGCGCGCGCTTCAGGATCTGCACGCCAGTCCCCTCGTCGCGCTCGCACTTCGCCTCCTCGGCGGCGACCGCGACGGCACAGCGCAGCAGGGCGAGGCCACCGCCAGGCACGACCCCCACGGCCATCGCGGCTTGGTGGCGCCGAACGCATCGCCCAGCGCCTCACGACACACGGCGAAGGATAGCCACGGTCGAACTGCGGACCCTCGACCACTTCAAGCGTGGTCTCGGTGATCTTCGACTCCTCGACCCCGATGACTCCGTCACTGCCGACCCACTCCATGGCGTCGGCGACCAATTTGCCGAACTCCGGCTCGTTATGCGCCGAGATGGTGGCGAGCTGCCCTTTCTCCCGGCGGGATTCGAGCTGGCGGGACAGCAGGCGGCGGGCCTCGACCGCCACTCGCGTCGCCCGATCAGGCCCGCGCTTCAGCTCGACGGCGCTGGCCCCGGCGACGAGGTGGCGGATGCCCTCGGCCAGGATGGCCTGCGCGAGCACGGTTGCGGTGCTGGTGCCGTCGCCCGCCACCTCCCCCGTCCTCTCCGCTGCCTGACGCAGCATCCGGGCGCCGAGATTCTCCTCGGGACCCTTGAGTTCGACTTCCTTGGCAATGGCGGTGCCGCCATTGCGCACGAGTGCGTGATCCCCTGGGCCTTTGTGTCCCACGGGGCCGCCTCGCTTCGACCTGGAGAACCCTGGTGGTGTTACCCGAAGTTGAGGCTACCGACGGTCCTGTGGGAATGCCACCTTGCCCGGCGAGAAGGGGCAGCGTTCTCCTTTCCGAAGTAGGATGACGCGGCACGGCGCTCATCCAGGATCATGGGCAAGCTTTGAGCTGTGCCAATCATGGGCAGCGGTTTCGATGGCGATTTCAAATCCGGCGCCCACTCCGGCAATCGGTCTGAAGGAGAAGGTCGCCTTTCTCAGCCGGCCTGAAGCCTATGCTGAGGCACCGGCCAGGGTGGAACGGCACGAGACCCATATGTCCTGGGTCTTCCTCACCGACGCCTTCGCCTGGAAGCTGAAGAAGCCCGTCCAGCACCCTTTTCTCGACTACCGTAGCCTGGCCCAGCGCCGCCATTTCTGCGAGGAGGAACTGCGCTTGAACCGGCGGCTGGCACCCACCGTGTATCTCGATACCGTTCCCTTGACCTGCGGTGCCGGCGATGCGCTCCAGCTTGGCGGCAAGGGCGAGATCGTCGATTGGCTCGTTCGCATGCGCCGGCTGCCTGCGGCACGGATGCTCGATGCCGCGCTGGCGCGGCAAGCCGCCGACCCTGGCGAGGTTGCCGGCGTGGCCAGCCATCTCGCAGCCTTCTTTGTGAAAGCGATGCCGGCTCCATTGCCGGTGGAAGCCTATCTGGGCCGCTTCACGCATGAGCTTGCCCTGAATCGCGGCACCCTGCACGACGGAGCCTATGGCCTGCCGCACGAGGTGCCGCTGGCAGTGCTCGACACGCTTGAAACCTTCCTCGTAGAGGAGCGCGGGACGCTGCTTGAACGTCTCCGGTCCGGGCGCATCATCGAGGGGCACGGCGATCTGCGCCCGGAACATGTCTTCCTTGGTGACCCGCCGGCCGTGATCGACTGCATCGAGTTCGACCGCGCGCTGCGGCTGCTTGACCCCTTCGAGGAACTTGCCTTTCTCGCCATGGAATGCGCGCTGATCCCGGGTGGTGCCTGGGCGGGCAGGCTGATCCTGGAACGCTGCGCCACCCTGCTCGGGGAACGGCCACCGGACCGGCTGCTTGCCTTCTATACCGCCTTCCGTGCCTGCCTGCGCGCGCGGCTCTCGGTTGCGCATCTGCAGGAACCCGAACCGCGCGAGCCGGCGAAATGGCAGCCCCGGGCGCTGCGCTACCTCGCGAGAGCCGAGGCGGCCTGCGCTACGCTCCGCCGCCCTCGAGCAACTCGGTGATCGAGCCACCCTGATCCAGACGGCGGATAGCCTCGGCAAAGAGCGGCGCAGCACTGACC
>JAEWCI010000359.1 GCA_023390705.1 Pseudomonadota bacterium | reverse complement strand
CGCCGCGAGCTGCGCCGTGCCGAGCGCGAGGCGACCCGGCGGGAGAAGGCCGACGCAGGCGCCCCCGCATGGTCCGACTCCGGCCTGCCGCCCGATCCCTATGGCCGCGAGGATCTGTTCGTCCGGCGCTCCGACTACACCCACACCGCTGCGGAGGGCCTGCAGCTTCTCAAGAATCGCGACCGCGTGATGTACCGCGGTGGCCTCATCCGGCTCATCCACGACACGCAGCGCAACGGCCTCGTCGTCGAGCCGCTCACAGTCCACGCCCTCGTCGCCGAGCTGCACGCCGTGGCTCGGCCCTACATCATGCGCGCCCGCGGCGACGGCACCATCGCGGCGGACATCCGCGCCGACCCGCACCTCGTCCAGACGCTGCTGCAGGAGCACATGCACGCCCTGCTCGCCGACGTCGCCGCGCAGCTCGATCCTCGGCCCGCTGCGTAATCGGTTTCACACCCATCCGGGCTGCTCTCCGCGGCCAGCATGGGGATGATGGGGATCAGCCGCAGGCAGCGCGATCTATCTGCGTCGTGGGCGCTCTATCTGCTTGGCTCGCGCGCGCCACAGCGCGAATGGTCCGTCACGCGATGAGCAGGACGGAGACCAGCATGAGTAAGCGCGAAGCCAACCAGCAACGGAGCCTCGAGGCCTTCCTGGCGAAGAAGGCGGAGTTCGACGCCCTGCTCGCGGAGCTGCAGGAGGCCAGCGAGGACCACTTCGGGGCGGACCCGGAGGCGGTCCTCTGGGGTGAGACGGGTTGGCTGCACGACGCGACGGCGAAGCTGAAGGACATCGCCGACGCCTGCTTCCGCCGCGGCGAATATGCCGCTTAGCGCACCGCGCCGCGCCAGCCCCGCGGGTCGGATCCTGCGGGGCTCGGGGTCGTAGCACCCGGCTGGTCGGGTGCTGGACCAGGAGATCCCGATGAACACCATGCCCAAGCTCAGCGACGCGCAGTGCGTCCTGCTTTCACAAGCAAGCCAGCACGAAGCCGGCCTCGCCGCCCTCCCAAAGATCCCGAGGATCGCCGCCGAGAAGGTGATGCAGAACCTGCTCGGCAGGGGGCTGCTCGCCGAGATTCCCGCGCCGCCGCAGCACGCGGCGATGGCCTGGCGCCGCGACGAGGACGGCACCGCGCTCGCCCTCCGCATCACGGATGCTGGCTACCACGCCATCGGCGTCGAGCCGGAGAAGGATCCGGCAGCCGATCGGCTTCCTGCGGACGGCGACGCGATGGGCGAGGACCGCACGGACCAGGTTCCCGGCGATGAGAAGCTGGCCGAAGCGCCGCAGGGCGCGGTCACGGCGCCGGCGGAAGATCGCATCCCCCGCAGCCTGCGCGACGCGGCGCGGCGAGCGCTCAAGGCCTGGGACGACGAGGCGAACGGGCGCGACGGATTGGCCGCCGCCATGGACACCCTGCGCACCGCCCTCGTCGGGAAGGCGGCGCGCGGCCCCGCGCAGCCCCGACCGCCGCGCCAGGGGACGAAGCTGATGACCGTCCTGGCCCTGCTGAGGAAGCCGGAGGGCACGACGGTGGCCCAGGTCTGCGAGGCCACCGGCTGGACGAAGGACACAGTGCGCGGCTTCTTCGTCGGGCTGAACAAGAAGGGGATCAGCGTCGAGGCGGTGGAGAAGGTGCGGTCGGTCGGCCCGAACCGCGCCGGCGGCCGCGGTTCCTACACCATCTACCGTGTCGCGGAGGCGGGGGACGCTTAGGGCCGAGGGCTCGTGCGGCGGGGCGCCTCAGCGCTCCGCTGCATCCCCGGTGTAACCCCGGCCCTTTTTGTTCCAGGGCCAGCCTCAGGCTAACCCTTTGAAAAATTGGCGGACCCGATACGATTCGAACGTACGACCTTTGCCTTCGGAGGGCAACGCTCTATCCAGCTGAGCTACGGGTCCTCGCCGCCGCCTGCATAGCCTGCCGGCGCCGCCAAAGGAAGCCCCGCCGGCCATGATACTGCCAGCTTGGCATCCGGCCTGCCCCGTTGCCCATCCCGGGCCTGCCCTATTGCGGCTTTCCGGCGTCCCCGGCAGCGTCCTTCCCTGGCTGGCCCCGGCCATCGCACGGAAGAATTCCCGCCGGGCGCTTGCGGCGGTGCCGCCCGAGAGAAAGCGGCGGCAGCCGCCCTTCGGCTGTGGCGGCCGGGCTGCGGCCTCTTCCCACGCCCGGCGCGACCGCCCATCTGACCCTGCAGACCCTTGCCGCGCCGATGCTTCCGCGACACCGTCCCGCACCCCTGGCCCCGGACCCCAATGCCCAGCAATCCCTTGCTCGAAACCTGGAACACGCCCTTCGGCGTGCCACCCTTCGACCGCATCCGCGCCGAAGACTTCCCGCCTGCCTTCGACCAGGCCATGGCAGAGCACCGGGCCGAGATTGCCGCCATCGCCGCCAACCCGGCGCCACCCAGCTTCGCGAATACGGTCGAGGCGCTGGAACGCAGCGGGCGGCTGCTCGACCGGACCCGCTCGGTCTTCTTCAACCTCGTTGCCAGCCAGGCGAGCGATGCGCTCCAGGCGGTCGAACGCGACTACGCTCCCCGCCTCGCCCGCCACCGCACCGAAATGGCGCTGAACCCTGCCATTTTCCGGCGTATCGCGGCACTTCATGCCAGCCGCGACACGCTCGGCCTCGAACCCGACCAGCTCCGCCTGCTGGAACGCAGCCATACCGGCCTGATCCGCGCCGGCGCCGCGCTCGATCCTCCAGCCCGCGAACGGATGGGCGAAATCTCCACCCGCCTGGCCGAGTTGCACACCGCCTTCGGCCAGAACGTGCTGCATGACGAGAATGAATGGCAGTTGGTCCTGACGGAGAGCGAACTGGAAGGCCTGCCCGGCTTCGCCCGCGAAGCGGCGCGCCAGGCGGCGCGGGAACGCGGGCTGGCCGAGGGCCATGTCATCACCCTCGCCCGCTCCTCCATCGAACCCTTCCTGACCTTCTCCGCCCGGCGCGAGTTGCGGGAGCGGGCCTGGCGGGCCTGGATGGCGCGCGGCACCACGCCCGGCGCCCGCGACAATACCCCGCTGATCCGCGAAATCCTGGCGCTGCGGGCCGAACGCGCCCGGCTGCTCGGCTATACTGATTTCGCCGCCTGGCGCCTGGCCGACAACATGGCGCGCGAGCCCGCTGCGGTGGAGCGCCTGCTGCGCGAGGTGTGGGAGCCGGCGAAGCGCCAGGCGGAAGCCGAACGGGCCGAACTGGAAGCCATGGCGCGTGCCGCCGGCCACAACCAGCCCCTGGAAGCATGGGACTGGCGGCATTGGGCGGAACAGGCCCGCCGCGCCAGGCATGCGGTGGATGAGGCCGCGCTGCAATCATACTTCCCGCTCGAAGCCATGCTGCGCGCCGCCTTCGACACGGCCTCCCGGCTGTTCGGCGTGAGCTTCGTGGAATGCCACGACATCCCGCTCTACCACCCGGATGTCCGCGCCTTCGAAATGCTGGGCGAGGACGGCGCGCATCGCGGCCTGTTCCTGCTGGATGCCTTCGCTCGCCCCGGCAAGCGCTCCGGTGCCTGGATGAGCAGCTATCGCGTCGCCGAGACGATGGACGGGACGGTGACACCGATCGTCGTCAACAACAACAACATCGCCAAGGCCACCCCGGCGCTGCTCTCCTTCGACGAGGCGGAGACGCTGTTCCACGAATTCGGCCATGCGCTGCACGGGCTGCTCAGCACCGCCCGCTACCCCTCGCAGAGCGGCACGGCGGTGCTCAGCGACTTCGTCGAATTCCCTAGTCAGGTGCTGGAACACTGGCTGACGGTGCCGGAGACGCTGCGGACCCATGCCCGCCACCACGAAACCGGTGAGGCGCTGCCCGAAGCGCTGCTGCAGGGGCTGCTGGCATCGCGCAATGCCGGCCAGGGCTTCGCCACGGTGGAATTCGTCGCCTCGGCGCTGATCGACCTGGCGCTGCACCTTCACCCCGCGCCCGAGACGATCGACCCCGAGGGCTTCGAGCGGGAGTTCCTCCGGGAGATCGGCATGCCGGAAGCCATCGGGCTGCGCCACCGCCCGCCGCATTTCCAGCACCTCTTCGCCGGCGGCGGCTATGCCGCGGGCTACTACGCCTATCTCTGGGCGGAGGTGCTGGATGCGGACGGCTTCGATGCCTTCCGGGAAGCCGGCGACGCCTTCCACCCGGAACTGGCCGCCGGGCTCCGGGCGATCTACGAGGCCGGCGATACCCGCGACCCGATGGCGCTCTACACCGCCTTCCGCGGGCGGGAGCCGCGGGTGGAGCCGCTGCTGCGCCACCGCGGCCTGCTGGCGGGTTGACCGCCTGAACCGGCCGCGCGCGTTGACAGGCGGGCGCAAGGCTTCCCATTGTCCGCCGCGGCCAGGCCAGGCCAAGCCAGGCAGCAGGAGGACGAAAAGGTGGGCTTCACCCCAACGCCGGAACAGCGGCAGATCCGGGACGAAATCCTGCGCCTCTGCGCCGGCTTCGACGACGAATACTGGCTGCGCAAGGATCGCGAGGGGACATTCCCCGAGGAATTCTTCGCCGCCATGGCGAAGGGCGGCTGGCTCGGCATCGCCATGCCGCAGGAATATGGCGGCGGCGGTCTGGGCATCACCGAAGCCGCCATCATGATGCAGGCGGTCGCGGAATCCGGCGCCTGCATGTCCGGCGCCTCGGCCATCCACATGAACATCTTCGGCCTGAACCCGGTGGTCGTCTTCGGCACCGAAGCGCAGAAGCGCCGCATGCTGCCGCCGCTGGTCGCCGGGCAGGACAAGGCCTGCTTCGGCGTGACGGAACCGAATGTCGGCCTCAACACCACCCAGTTGAAGACGCGGGCGGAGCGCCGCGACGACCGCTATGTGGTGAACGGCCAGAAGATGTGGATCAGCACCGCGCAGGTCGCGACGAAGATCCTGCTGCTGGCCCGCACCACGCCGCTCGACCAGGTGCGGCGGAAGACCGACGGGCTTTCGCTGTTCTACACCACGCTGGACCGCAGCAGGGTGGAGGTGCGGCTGATCGAGAAGATGGGCCGCCACGCCGTGGATTCGAACATGCTGTTCTTCGACGGGCTGGAAATCCCGGAGGAGGACCGCATCGGCGAGGAAGGGCGCGGCTTCCACTACATCCTGCATGGCATGAACCCGGAACGCATCCTGATCGCCGCGGAAGCGGTGGGCATCGGCCGCGCCGCGCTGAACAAGGCCAGCGCCTATGCGAAGCAGCGCGAGGTGTTCGGCCGCCCGATCGGGCAGAACCAGGGCATCCAGCACCCGCTGGCGCGCTGCTGGGCGCATCTGGAAGCCGCCAACCTGATGACGCTGAAGGCGGCCGAGCTCTACGACCAGGGCGACGAATGCGGCGCCGAGGCCAATGCCGCGAAATACCTGGCCGGCGAAGCAGGCTTCAGCGCCGCGGAAACCGCCGTCATGACCCATGGCGGCATGGGCTATGCCCAGGAATACCATGTGGAACGCTACCTGCGCGAAAGCCTGATCCCGCGCATCGCCCCGGTCAGCCGCGAACTGATCCTCTCCTTCATCGCCGAGAAGGTGCTGGGGCTGGCGAAGTCCTACTGATTGGCGTGCGTTCATGTGGACACGTGAACGCAGCGTCAAACGTCGGCGTGGCCCTTCCGTGCCCCACGGGAGTTGCCCTGCGGCTTCCATGGGGGCCCCCTCCGGCGGCCTGGCTTACGCGCCACCTGGCTTGGGGCG
>JAEWCI010000308.1 GCA_023390705.1 Pseudomonadota bacterium | reverse complement strand
GCCGGCAGCAGGCGGGGATCGGCCTCATGGTCCTCGGCGCTCCGCACATCGAGAATGAGCGGTGCATCGGGCAGGCCCACCAGGCGCTGCAATTGCGGAACGGTGATCTGATCGGGAGCCGGCATGGGCGTCCACTCCAGGGCTGGAGGTCCGGACGCGATACTTCGGCTGGCGCCTCACGGGGTGATCGCGGCAATCCCCTTGGAGCCAAGGGTGGGAGAAATGGCCCCGCGCTGTCAAGCGCCACGCCGCAGGGGGTTGTCAGAGGCAGGCCACCGGCCGTTGCCGCCTGTGGCGCGGCGGCTTCGCCTTTGCCCTTCGGGGTGCGATAAGGCACGCCGTTTTGCACGACGGAGGAAGCGGATGGACGATCTGCAGCGCAGCAGGGTGACGATCGCCGACCACATCGCGGTGGTCACCCTGGCCAATCCGCCGGTCAACGCCCAGGACCGGCTGTTCAACGAGGAGATCGCCCTGGTCTTCGACCGGCTCTCCGAGATGCCGGAGGTCCGCTGCGCGGTGCTGACCGGCGAGGGCAAGTGCTTCTCGGCTGGCGCCGACCTGAAGGCCCGGCTGGGCATGAAGGCGGAAAGCCAGCCCGGCGACGGCATGCAGCATCTCCGCCGGGCGCGGGAGTGCTACCATGCCGTCGTCGAATGCCGGAAGCCGGTGATCGGCGCCATCAACGGCCCGGCGCTGGGGGCGGGGCTGGCCCTGGCGGCGAGTTGCGACATCCTGGTCTGTTCGGAGAACGCGGTGCTCGGCCTGCCGGAAATCGATGTCGGGCTGCTGGGCGGCGGGCGGCACGCCATGCGGCTGTTCGGCCATTCCCTGACCCGGCGCATGATGCTGACAGGCTACCGCGTGCCGGGGCCGGAGCTGTACCGCCTGGGCGTCGTCGAGGCCTGCGTGAAGCCGGAGGCGCTGATGGACTGTGCCATGGGCTTCGCCCGGCAGATCGCCAGCAAGAGCCCGGTGGCGACCCGCCTGGCCAAGCACGGGCTGAACGCCATCGAATGGTCCTCCCTGCGCGACGGCTACCGCTTCGAGCAGGAGATGACCGCCGAACTGGGCAGATACGAGGACAGCCAGGAGGCGATGCGCGCCTTCGTCGAGAAGCGGCCGCCGGTCTTCAAGGGACGTTGATCCGCCCGGCGGGCGGCCCATGGCAGGCTGCCCGCCGGCTTCGGCAGGGAAGGAGAGGCAGGATGGAACTCGGGCGTCTGGGCGTCTGGTATGCCACGGACCGGCTGAGCGGGCCGCAGCTTCGCGAGTTGCTGCGGCTGGTCGAGGACCATGGCTATTCGGCGCTGTGGTACCCGGAATCGCGCGGCTATGAGAGCATGTCGCTGGCCGGCTTCATGCTGGCCAATACCAGCCGGCTGCTCATCGGCAGCTCCATTGCCAATATCTATGCCCGGGACGCCTTCACCGCGCGCCGGGCGCTGGCGACGCTGAACGCCCTTTACGGTGGCCGCTTCATCATGGGCCTCGGCGTCAGCCATATCCCGATGGTGGAGGGGCTGCGCGGCCATACCTACGAGAAGCCCGTCCCGGCCATGCGCGCCTATCTCGACGGCATGATGAAGGATGAGCCGAATCCCGCGGAACTGCCGGTGATGCTGGCGGCGCTGGGGCCGCAGATGCTGAAGCTGAGTGCAACGCGGACCCGTGGCGCGGTGCCCTACAACGTGACACCGGACCATACGCGGCAGGCGGCGGCGGTCCTTGGCGGTGGCAAGTGGCTGGCGGTGGAGCAGAAGGTCTGCCTGGAAACCGACCCGGCCCGCGCCCGGGCGCTCGGCCGCAAGGAGCTGGCGCGGTACCTGGCCCTGCCGAACTACCGCAACAACTGGCTGCGCCTGGGCTTCACCGAGGCCGAGCTGGAGAATGGCGGCAGCGACCGCTTCATCGACGCCATGGTGCTGCATGGCGATGCCGGGGCCGTCAAGGCCGGGTTGCGGGCGCATTTCGAAGCAGGCGCCACGCATGTCTGCCTGCAGCCCGTGCATGCGGAAGGCGATTTCGCCGCCCGAGATGCCATGCTGGCGGCGCTGAAGGATACATAGCCTGCCCGGGGGGGTGCGCGCCGGCCCCCGTTGCCCCAGGCCCCCGCGGCGCTAGACTCGCGCGCCGCGGGAGAGGGAGCCAGGGTCATGCTGAAGCTGGGATACAAGGCGTCGGCGGAGCAATTCGCTCCCGGCCGCCTGCTGGATTTCGCCTGCCAGGCGGAAGCGGCGGGCTTCGATTCCGTCTTCATCAGCGACCATTTCCAGCCCTGGAAGCACACGGACGGCCACGCGCCCTATTCCCTGGCCTGGCTCGGGGCGCTGGGGGCGCGGACGCAGCGCGTGATGATGGGCACCAGCGTGCTGACGCCGCCCTTCCGCTACCACCCCAGCATCGTCGCCCAGGCCTTCGGCACGCTGGGGGCGATGTTCCCTGGGCGCGTCATCCTGGGCATCGGCACCGGTGAATCGCTGAACGAGGTGCCGGCGACCGGCCAGCCCTGGCCGGGATTCAAGGAACGCTTCGCCCGGCTGCGGGAATCCGTCCAGCTCATGCGCCGGCTCTGGACCGAGGAGCGGGTGAGCTTCGAGGGCCAGTACTACCGCACCGAGAACGCCACCATCTACGACCGCCCCGATACCCCGGTGCCGATCTATGTCGCGGCCGCCGGCGCCATGGTGGCGAAATATGCCGGCCGGGCCGGCGACGGCTTCATCTGCACCAGCGGCAAGAAGACCGAACTCTATACCGAGACTCTGCTGCCCAATGTCCAGGCCGGTCTGGAAGCCGGCGGGCCGAAGCCCGCGCCCTATGACCGCATGATCGAGGTGAAGGTCTCCTTCGACACCGACCGCGAGCGCGCCCTGCAGGACACCCGACTCTGGGCGGCGCTGGCCCTCACCTCGGAGGAGAAGCTCTCGGTCGAGGATCCGGCCGAGATGGAGCGCCTGGCCAATGCCCTGCCGCTGGAACGCGCCGCCAGCCGCTGGATCGTCTCCGCCGACCCGGAGGAGCAGGTGGAGCGCATCGGCTATTATGTCGGCCTCGGCTTCAACCACCTGGTCTTCCACGCGCCGGGGCCGGACCAGTCGCGCTTCCTGACCCTGTTCGGGGAACAGGTGCTGCCGCTTCTGCGGCGGCGCTTCGGCTGAGCCTGCCCATGCCCGCCAGCCGGCTGGAGATTTGCGCGCTGCCCGGCATTCCCATGGTGCGGGAAGGCGATGACTTGGCCGTTCTGTTGCGCGACGCTCTGGCGCGCGCCGGCCTGGCGCCGCAGCCGCGCGACGTGGTGGTGCTGGCGCAGAAGATCGTCTCCAAGGCCGAAGGCCGGATGGTGGACATCGCCACGGTCGAGCCCTCGGCCGCGGCGGTGGAACTCGCGGCGCGGGTGCAGAAGGACTCCCGGCTGGTCGAGCTGATCCTCTCGGAATCCGTGCGCGTCGTGCGGGCGCGGCCGGGGCTGCTGATCGTGCAGCACCGCCTCGGCTATGTCATGGCCAATGCCGGGCTGGACCAGTCCAATGTCGCGCCGGCGGATGGAAGGCAGTTGGCCCTGCTGCTGCCGAAGGACCCCGATGCCAGCGCCGCGGCGCTGCGGGCACGCTTGGCCGAACTGACCGGGGTGGAGATGGCCGTCGTCATCAATGACAGTTTCGGCCGGGCCTGGCGGCGTGGCACCTGCGGCGTGGCGATCGGCGCCGCGGGCCTGCCTTCGCTGCTCGACCTGCGCGGCAACCCGGACCTGTTCGGCCGCACGCTCCAGGTGAGCATCAGCGGCTTCGCCGACGAGATCGCCGCCGCGGCTTCCCTGGTGATGGGGCAGGGGGACGAGGCGCAGCCGGCGGTGCTGTTACGCGGGCTGCGCTGGAGCGCGCCGGACAATCCCGCCGCCAACCTGGTCCGGCCGGAAAGCGAGGACCTGTTCCGATGAGCCGCGTGCTGGCGCTTTCCGGTGGCGTCGGCGGCGCCAAGCTCGCGCTCGGCCTGGCGCGCGTGCTGCCGCCCGGGGCGCTGACGGTGGTGGCCAATACCGGCGATGATTTCGAGCATCTCGGGCTCAGCATCTCGCCCGACCTCGACACGCTGCTTTATGTGCTCGCCGGGCTGGACGATGCTGAACGCGGCTGGGGCAGGCGGGACGAAACCTGGTCCTTCATGGCAAGCATCGGTGCGCTGGGCGGCGAGGACTGGTTCCGCCTGGGCGACCGCGACCTGGCGACGCATGTGGAGCGCACCCGCCGCCTGCGTGGCGGCGAGACGCTTTCCCAGGTGATGGCGGATTTCGCCCGGCGCCTCGGCATCACGGCGCAATTGCTGCCGATGAGCGACGACCGGGTGCGCACGCGCCTGCTGACGGAGGAAGGCTGGCTGGATTTCCAGCATTATTTCGTGCGGCTGCAATGCCGGCCCGTGGTGCGGCGGATCGCCTTCGAGGGCGCCGCCGAGGCGCGCCCGCATCCAGCCTTGCTGGCAGCGTTGCGCGACCCTGCACTGCGGGCGGTGGTGATCTGCCCCTCCAACCCCTTCATCAGCGTGGAGCCGATCCTCGCCCTGCCGGGCGTGCGGCAGGCGCTGGCCGACTGCGCCGCGCCGGTGGTGGCGGTCTCGCCCATCATCGGCGGCAAGGCGGTGAAGGGGCCGACCGCGAAGATGTTTTCCGAGTTGGGCCTGGAAGCGGGCGCCGCCGGCGTGGCGCGGCGCTATGGCGATCTGCTGGATGGCTATGTGATGGATATGGTGGACACCACCGAGGCCGCGCTTGTGCAGGGCCCGCGCGTCACCCTGGCACCGACCCTGATGCGCAGCCTGGAAGATCGCGAGGCACTGGCCCGCACGGTACTCGCCGCCGCGGATGCGCTGCGCGCATGAGCGACATCTGGGCCGTGGTGCCGGTGAAGGAATTGGAGGGCGCCAAGCAGCGGCTTGCCGGCCTGCTGACCCCCGAACAGCGCCACGAATTGGCGCGGGTGATGTTGGGTGAGGTGCTGGAGGCACTGGCCGCGGTGCGCGGCCTCGCCGGCCTGCTGCTGGTGACGCTGGACCCCTGGGCCACCGGACTCGGCCGGCGGCTGGGCGCGCGCATCAGCACGGAAGGGGCGCGCGAAGGCCATACCGGCGCGGTGCTGGCCGGCCGTGCCCTGCTGCTGCGCGAGAAGCGCGGCGGCATGCTGACCCTGCCAGGCGACATCCCCGCCACCACCGCCGCCGAGATCGAGGCCGTGCTGGTGGCACATCGCCCGGCCCCTGCCTTCACCATTTCCCCCGCGCATGACGAGGCAGGGTCGAACACCGTCATCTGCTCGCCGCCCGATGCGGTGCCGCTGCGCTTCGGCGACGACAGCTATTTCCCGCATCTCGCCGCGGCCCGCCGCTGTGGGATCGAGCCCGTCATCGTGCCGCAGCCCGGCATCGCGATGGATATCGACCACCCGGCCGATCTCGCCGCCTTCCTGCGCCTGCCGCAATCCGCCGGCACCCGCACCCGCGCCTGGCTGGAAGCGGCTGGCGTGCCGGCGCTGCTGCGGGAACGCGGGCTGGCATAGGAACGGCTACGTAACTTCCGCCGCCCATACCGGCCAGCATGAATGCTGACCGGTATGATGCTTTCCTGTTGCGCGCAGCCGCCACACCAACCCTGCGCGCGATACCGATCGGCAGAAGAAGATTTCTGCGGGTCCGTATCAGCCCGACGCGGCGCGCCGCGGGTCGCTTTCAGGGACTGGCCTGATGATGCTGCCGGAGAACAGGAAGGCGGTTGGCCTACGCCACCGCCTTCCGCTTTGGCGCGGTCTGCACCACCGGTGCCAGTTCGGGCGCGTTGAAGGAGGCGATGCGGCGCTCCTCCGGCACCGGGCGGTACAGCGTGTCGCGCTGCTGCGGCAAGCGGCCGATGGAGCGGATCAGCGCCTCCATTGCCTCGGGCGGGAATTCCTGGCCGTGCTGGGTGCCGGCGGCGCGGCTGATGCTCTCGTTCATCAGCGTGCCGCCGAGGTCGTTGGCGCCGGCTTCCAGGCAGAGCGCGGCGCCCTGCGGCCCCATCTTCACCCAGCTCGTCTGGATGTTGGTGATGTGCGGGTGCAGCACCAGCCGCGCCACCGAATGCATCAGCACCGCCTCGCGGAAGGTCGGCCCCTTGCGCGCCTGGCCGCGCAGATACATCGGCGCTTCCATGTGGACGAAGGGCAGGGGGACGAATTCAGTGAAGCCACCGCTTTCCTGCTGGGTGTCGCGCAGCGCCAGCAGGTGCCGCGCCCAGGATTCCGCGCCCTCCACATGGCCGTACATGATGGTGGAGGTGGTCCGCAGGCCGAGCGCATGCGCCGTCCGCACTACCTCCAGCCATTGCGCGGTGTTCACCTTGTCCGGCGAGATCACGGCGCGGATCGCATCGTCCAGGATTTCCGCCGCGGTGCCGGGCAGGGTGCCGAGCCCGGCTTCCTGCAACCTTGCCAGGAAATCCCGCAGGGGCAGGCCGAGCGTCGCCGCGCCCTGGGTCACTTCCAGCGGCGAGAAGGCATGGATGTGCATCTCCGGCAGCACCGCCTTTATGGCGCGGCAGATCGCAAGATAGGTCTCGCCGGTATAATCGGGGTGGATGCCGCCCTGGAGGCAGACTTCCGTGGCGCCGCGGTCCCAGGCTTCCTGCGCGCGGCGGGTGATCTCCTCCAGCGCCAGGTCATAGGGCGTGCCGCGCAGCTCCTCATGGGTCTTGCCCTTGGAGAAGGCGCAGAATTTGCACTTGAAGTAGCAGATATTCGTGTAGTTGATGTTGCGGTTCACCACGTAGCGTACCGTCTCGCCGCTGACGGCGCGGCGCAGCGCATCGGCGGCGCTTGTCACATGGCGGTAATCGGCATCGCGGGCGCTGAACAGGCGGATGACCTCCGGCTCCTCCAGCCTCTCGCCGCCGGCGGCGCGGTCCACCGCGCTCCGTAGCGCCGCGTCCACGGCCGCGGTCAGCAGGCGCGGCGCCCTGGGTGGCGTGGTCTCGCCGGGCGACCAGTCATCCTCGCGCGCCAGCCCCTCGGCATCGCTCATGCGGCGGGCGCGGGTGGCGTT
>JAEWCI010000245.1 GCA_023390705.1 Pseudomonadota bacterium | reverse complement strand
TCCGGCAGCGCCGCCAGCACCGCCGCCGGCGCGCCCCGGCGCAGGAAATCCGGCGCGGCGATCACGGCGCTCGGGCTCTCGCTCAACGCCGCGGCTCCGCATGGCCGGGCACGATGCGGCCATCCTCCAGATGCGGCGGCACATAGACGGTGCCGCCCTGCATGCTGCGCGAGAGGCCGTACCACAGCCCGCCGGCCAGGGCGCAGACGGCGCCGACCGCCAGCAGGACCGGCACGATCGGCCCCGGCTCGATCTGCGGGTTCAGCCGGCGCCACAGCCAGAAGGCGAAGAAGGGCAGCAGGAAGAGCAGTATTTCCGCGAGCCAGGCCATCAGGCCGGGTCCCGCAGCACCCGCGCCAAATTCACCAGAATCGCCGCGGTGGCGCCCCAGATGTAGTGCTTCTCATGCGGCCAGACCCAGAATTCCCGGATGCGGCCCTTGAACTCGGTCCGCCGCCGCTGCGGTGCCGCCGGGTCCAGCACCACGGAAAGCGGCAGCTCGAAGGGCTCCTCCACCTCCGCCGGGTCGGGCGTCAGCTTCAGCGGCGCCGGCACCAGGGAAACCACGGGCGTCACCCGGAAGCCGGTGCCCGTCAGGTGGTCCGGCAGCCGGCCGAGCAGTTCCGGCAGGCTGCGGCTGAGCCCGACTTCCTCCTCCGCCTCGCGCAGCGCCGCGGCTTCCGGTGTTTCGCCCCTCTCCATCCGGCCGCCCGGGAAGCTGACCTGGCCGGCATGGGCGGAAAGCTTCGCCGAACGCAGGGTGAGCAGCACGCTCGGTTCGGGATGCAGCACGATCGGCACCAGCACCGCGGCATGGACCAGCCGCGCCGGGTCCAGCAGCCCGGCATCGGAGGAAAGCGTGACGGCCAGGCGGGCCTGCGCTGCGGGGTTGGCGATGCGGGCGGCGATCTCGCGGGGATTCATGGCGCCAAGCGTATCGGCTTTCCGGCCGAGCCGAAACCTCGGGCCCCGCCGCCTATTCCGCCGCCGTGTCCAGGGCGCAGATTTCGTCAATGGGGAAGAAGGCGCCTTCGCTCCACACCCCCAGCACCTCGCGCCCATCCACCGTCTCGGGCTGGGCCAGCGCCACGAGTTCGTAGAAGACGGCGCGATTGATGCGCGCCTCCAGCCCCGGCCGCACCATGATGTAGGGCCGCGGCTCACGGGTTCGCGGGTCCAGATGCACGCGAATCGGGTGTTCGGCGCTGGCCGTCACGATCTCGTCCAGGTTGGTGCGGAAGGCGAGGCATTGCCGGGGCTTGCCATCGCCCGCGTCGCAGTCCCTCCACCACATCTCGACCGCGACGAAGGGGGCATCCTCCACCGTGATGCGGCCGCGTTCCACCGGCGTTTCCAGCACATAGGCGCCATCGGCTTCCCGCTTCAGCACGCTGGCGAAGAGGCAGACCAGTTCCTTCCGGCCGATCGGGCTGCCCCGGTAGTGCCACTGGCCGTTGCGGTCTATGCGGATGTCGAAATGCCCGTGATCGTGCTTCTTCCGCGCAGGCCGAGCCGGGGCGATACTGGCGGGGATGCCGGTTTTGCTGCTTTCCGCGGGGCCCAGAGCCGTCCGATCCTGCACGCCTGCCTCCGCCATCCCTGTGGTCAACGAATTGTCCGCGCCGTCCGGCACCATCGGGCTGCCCATTCCACACGTCCGCGTGACATGCTGTTCCCCGGGCGTCGTCCCGGTGCGTCCGGGCGCAATATAGGGAGCAGCCCCGGGATGATTGAAGTGGCCGAGCCGACACGACCGACCGACAAATCCGCCGAAGCACCGGACCCTGCCGCCCTGGTGGCGGAGGTGGAGGCGCTGGGCAACCGCCTGGCCCGGGTGCGGGAAGCGGTGGGCCGCGTGATCTTCGGCCAGGACCGGGTGATCGAGCACACGCTCATCACCCTGCTGTCCGGCGGGCACCTGCTGCTGGTGGGCGTGCCGGGCCTCGGCAAGACCAAGCTGGTGGAGACATTGGGGACGGTGCTGGGGCTCGACGCCCGCCGCGTGCAATTCACCCCTGACCTGATGCCGGCCGATATCCTGGGCTCCGAGGTGCTGGAGGAGGACGCCCATGGCCGCCGCGCCTTCCGCTTCCTGCGTGGCCCGGTCTTCTGCCAGTTGCTGATGGCGGACGAGATCAACCGCGCCTCCCCGCGCACCCAGTCCGCGCTGCTGCAGGCGATGCAGGAGCACCGCGTGGCGATGGGCGGGGAAGTGCACGCCCTGCCGACGCCCTTCCATGTGCTGGCGACACAGAACCCGATCGAGCAGGAAGGCACCTATCCGCTGCCCGAGGCGCAGCTCGACCGCTTCCTGCTGGAGGCCGAGGTCGGCTACCCCGACGAGGCCGCCGAGCGCGCCATGCTGCTGGCCACCACCGGCGCGCGCGAGGCGAAGCCGGTGGCGGCGATGACCGCGCCGGAGCTGGTTGCCGCCCAGGTGCTGATCCGCCGCATCCCGGTGGGCGAGAGCGTGCTGGACGCGATCCTTCGCCTGGTGCGCGGCGCCCGGCCGGAAACCGCGAGTGATGACAGCATCCGCAAGCACCTGGCCTGGGGCCCGGGGCCGCGCGCGGCCCAGGCGCTGATGCTGGCCTGCCGTGCCCGCGCCGTGCTGGATGGAAGGCTGGCGCCTTCGGTGGAGGATGTCGTGGCGCTGGCCGATCCCGTGCTCCGCCACCGCATGGCCCTGAACTTCGCCGCCCGTGCCGATGGGGTGCGGCTGGCCGATGTGATCGAAAC
>JAEWCI010000236.1 GCA_023390705.1 Pseudomonadota bacterium | reverse complement strand
CACCGCCCCGGCCCGTTGCCCGGCCGGGCCGCCGCCTCTATAGGGCTGAACGACTAGGAGTATTCTTGCCTGTGGCCAGTATTGCCGCCCCTCTCGACGCCCCGAATCCCGCCCTCGCCGCCCAGGCCGCGCTGCTCGCCCGGCCAGCGACGGAGGAGCGCCGCATGGCCGATGCGATCCGCGCCCTCGCCATCGATGCGGTGGAGCAGGCGAAATCGGGCCACCCCGGCATGCCCATGGGCATGGCCGATGTCGCCACGGTGCTGTTCACCCGCTTCCTGAAATACGACGCCGCCGATCCGCGCTGGCCGGACCGCGACCGCTTCGTGCTTTCGGCCGGGCATGGCAGCATGCTGCTCTATGCCCTGCTGCACCTGACCGGCCAGGCCGGCATGGGCATCGAGGAATTGCGGCGCTTCCGCCAATTGCATTCGCCCGCCGCCGGCCACCCCGAATTCGGCGAGCATCCCGGCATCGAGACGACCACCGGGCCGCTCGGCCAGGGCCTGGCCAATGCCGTGGGCATGGCGCTGGCGGAGCGGCTGCTGGCGGCGCGCTTCGGCAAGTCCCTGGTGGACCACCGCACCTGGGTGATCTCCGGCGATGGCTGCCTGCAGGAAGGCGTGAGCCATGAGGCCGCCAGCCTGGCCGGGCACCTGCAGTTGGAAAAGCTGACGGTGCTGTGGGACGACAACGGCATCACCATCGACGGCAGCACCGACCTTTCCTTCACCGACGACACGCTGAAGCGCTTCGCGTCCTATGGCTGGGCGGTGCGCCGGGTGAACGGGCACGACCATGCCGAGATCGCCGCGGCGCTTTCCTGGGCCACCCGCAGCCGCAAGCCGACGTTGATCGCCTGCCGCACCATCATCGGCTTCGCCGCGCCGACCAAGGCGGGCACCGCCGGCGTGCACGGCTCGCCGCTCGGCGGTTCGGAAGCCGCGGCGGCGAAGGAGGCGCTGGGCTGGGAGCATCCGCCCTTCGAGATCCCCGCCGACCTGCGCGAGCGCTGGGAGAATGCCGGGCGTCGCTCCGCCGGCACGCGGCGGGGCTGGCTGAAGCGCCTGGCCCGCCACCCGATGCAGGCGGAGTTCGAGCGCGCCATCGCCGGCAAGCTGCCGGAAGCCTGGCACGAGCCGCTGGCGGCGCTGCGCGCGAGGATCGCCGAGGAGAAGCCGAAGCTGGCCAGCCGCGTCGCCTCGCAGCGGGCGCTGGAGGCGCTGGTGCCGGCGGTGCCGGAGATGGTCGGCGGCTCGGCCGACCTCACCGGCTCCAACAACACCAACGTGAAGGGCGTGCCGGCTATCGGGCCGGGCAATTTCGCCGGCCGCTACATCCATTACGGCGTGCGCGAGCATGGCATGGCGGCGGCCATGAATGGCATGGCGCTGCATGGTGGCGTCATCCCCTACAGCGGCACCTTCCTGGTGTTCAGCGACTACATGCGCCCGGCCATCCGGCTGGCGGCGCTGATGCGCCAGCGCGTCATCCATGTGCTGACGCATGACAGCATCGGCCTGGGCGAGGACGGGCCCACCCACCAGCCGGTGGAGCACCTGGCCAGCCTGCGGGCCATGCCGAATGTCTGCGTCTTCCGCCCCGGCGATGCGATGGAGACGGCCGAGTGCTGGGAACTGGCGGTGAAGCGGGCGGAAGGACCCTCGCTGCTGGCGCTCTCACGGCAGAACCTGGCGCCCTTCCGCACCGAGGCCGGCGAGAACCGCTGCGCCCGCGGCGGCTATGTGGTGGCCGAGGCCGAGGGCGCGCGCCAGGCGACGCTGATCGCCACCGGCTCCGAGGTGCAGGTGGCGCTGGCGGCGCGTGAGGCGCTGGCGGCGGAGGGCATCGCGGCCGCGGTGGTTTCCCTGCCGTGCTGGGAACTTTTCGCCGCCCAGGACGCCAGCTACCAGGAGCAGGTGCTGGGTTCGGCGCTGCGCGTCGGGATCGAGGCCGCCATCGGTTTCGGCTGGGAACGCTGGCTGGGGCCGGAGGGTATCTTCATCGGCATGACCGGCTTCGGCGCCAGCGCCCCTGCCGAGGATTTGTTTCGCCATTTCGGCATTACGCCGGAGGCTGTCGCCGCCGCGGTGAAGAAGCGGCTGGGATAACGCTGTCGAGCACGGGAAGAAGGAAGAGACGCCATGGCCGTGAAGGTTGCCATCAACGGGTTCGGGCGCATCGGGCGCCTGGTGCTGCGCGCCATGATCGAGAGCGGGCGCACGGATGTGGAATGCGTCGCGATCAACGACCTCGGCTCGGTCGAGGCGAATGCCCATCTGTTCCGCTACGACAGCGTTCATGGCCGCTTCCCGGGCGAGGTGGCGGTGGATGGCAACAGGATCATCATCACCGCCAATGGCCGCACCTATGCGCCGATCACCGTCTCCGCCGAGCGCGACCCGACCAAGGTGCCCTTCCAGGGCGTTGACGTGGCGATGGAGTGCACCGGCATCTTCGCCAGCAAGGAGAAGGCCTCGGCGCTGATCCAGGCCGGCGCGCGCAAGGTCATCATCTCCGCCCCCGGCGACAATGCCGATGCCACCATCGTCTACGGCGTCAACCACAAGACGCTGACCAAGGACATGACGGTCATCAGCAACGCGTCCTGCACCACCAACTGCCTGGCGCCGGTGGCCAAGGTGCTGCACGAGAATTTCGGCATCCTGCGCGGCTACATGGTCACCATCCACGCCTATACCGGTGACCAGAACACGGTGGACACGCTGCACAAGGACCTGCACCGCGCCCGCGCCGCGGCGGTTTCCGCCATCCCGACCAGCACCGGCGCCGCCAAGGCGGTGGGCCTGGTGATGCCGGAGCTGAAGGGCAAGCTGGACGGCACCGCCATCCGCATCCCGACGCCGAATGTTTCCCTCGTCTCGCTCGACGTGAACCTGAAGAAGGAAGGCGTGACGAAGGAGATGGTGAACGAGGCGATGAAGAAGGCCGCGGAGGGCGAGCTGAAGGGCATCCTGGCCTACAACACCGCCCCGCTGGTCAGCGTGGACTTCAACCACAACCCGGCTTCCTCCACCTTCGACGCCACGCAGACCGCGGTGGTGGACGGCGCGATGGTGCGGGTGATGAGCTGGTACGACAACGAGTGGGGCTTCTCCAACCGGATGAGCGACACCGCCGCGCTGTTCGGCTCGCTGTAAGGCACCCTCCGGTTCTGTCGCAATGTCCGGCGGCGCGGGTGCAAGCC
>JAEWCI010000229.1 GCA_023390705.1 Pseudomonadota bacterium | reverse complement strand
GCCCACGGCCTGCCGCTCAGCCGAACAGCCCCGCCAGCCAGTAGCAGCCCGCGGCCACCAGCGCGGCCGAGGGCAGGGTGATGAACCAGGCCACCACGATCCGCCCCGCCAGCCCCCAGCGCACCGCCGAGGTCCGCCGCGCCGCGCCGACGCCGATGATGGAGCCGGTGATGGTATGGGTGGTGGAGACCGGCACGCCCAGATGCGTCGCCGCGAACAGGGTGATGGCGCCTCCGGTTTCTGCGCAGAAGCCCTGCATCGGCGTCAGCCTGGTGATGCCCGTGCCCATGGTGCGGACGATGCGCCAGCCGCCGAACAGCGTGCCCAGCCCCATCGCCGCCTGGCAGGAGATCACCACCCAGAAGGGCACGTGGAAGCTTTCCCCCAGCAACCCCTGGGAGAACAGCAGCACGGCGATGATGCCCATGGTCTTCTGCGCGTCATTGCCGCCATGCCCCAGCGAGTAGAGCGAGGCGGAGACGAATTGCAGGGAACGGAAGGTGGTGTCCACCCGGAAGGGCGTGGTGCGGGCGAAGATCCAGGACACCAGCGCCACCAGCACCAGCGCCAGCACCAGCCCCACCATGGGCGAGACGACGATGGCCGCCAGCGTCTTGCCGAGGCCGGACCAGACGAGGACGCCGAACCCCGCCTTCGCCATGCCCGCGCCGACGATGCCGCCCACCAGCGCATGGGAGGAGGAGGAGGGAATGCCGAAATGCCAGGTGACGAGGTTCCAGGTGATGGCGCCCATCAGCGCGCCGAAGATCACCCGCGGGTCGATGATCGCCGCATCGACGATGCCGGTGCCGATGGTGGTCGCCACATGCAGGCCGAAGAACAGGAAGGCGATGAAGTTGAAGAACGCCGCCCAGGCCACCGCGTATTGCGGCCGCAGCACGCGGGTGGAAACGATGGTGGCGATGGAATTGGCCGCGTCGTGCAGCCCGTTCAGGAAATCGAAGGCCAGGGCGACGGCGATCAGGCCGTACAGCAGCAGCGGCGCCAGGGTCGCGTCCATCAGACGTGCTCGACCACGATGCCTTCGATCTCGTTGGCCGCGTCGTCGAAGCGGTCCACCACCTTCTCCAGCAGGTCCAGCACTTCCCGCACGGCGATGAAGCCCAGCGCATTCTCCGGCGTGCTGGCGCGGAACAGGGCGGTCACGCCGGAATCGTGGATGTCGTCGGCCTCGCCTTCCACCTGGCGGATCTGCTCGCACAGCAGGTTGATCTTGCCGGCGTTGCGGCTGATGGCGGACAGCAGCGGCACCGCCTGGCGCAGCAGGTCGGCGGCGCGCACAATGGCGTCGCCCATGGCCCGCGCATCCGGGCTGAACTCGGTCAGTTCATAGAGCGCGATCGCCTTGGCGGTCTTCTTCATCTGGTCCAGCGTGTCGTCCATGCGGCCGATCAGGCTCTGGATGTCGCTGCGGTCGAAGGGGGTGACGAAGGTGCGGCGGACGGCCTGCACCACCTCGCGGGTGATGGCGTCGGCCTCGTCCTCGGCGGTCAGCACGGCGTGGTAGTGGCGCTGCACCGCCTCGCCACCCTCCAGCATCGCCCGCAACTCCTCGGCGCCGCGCTGGATTGTCTCGGCATGGCGGGCGAAGAGGTCGAAGAAGCGCTCCTCGCGCGGCAGCAGGCGGCGGAACCAGGTGAACATTCGGTAATCTCTTTCCGTGGAATCGGGACGGCGCCCGCTGTCATGCACTTGTCATATTTCCAGGCGGAAGGCACGGTTCCCGGTGATGACGATCGGCTCCGGTTCCACCACCGCACCCGCCGTCGCGGGCGGGGAGGCCGTGACGGCCGACCGCGCTTCCCGCGATGCCGCCCTGGTCCTCGGCCTGACCCTGCCGACGGATACCGTGCTGTACCTGCTGCTGCCGCTGCATGCCGCCGCCTTCGGGGTGGGGTTGGCCGAAGCCGGGCTGCTGCTGGCGGCCAACCGGCTGGTGCGGATCATCGGCTATGGCTGGGTGGCGCGCGGCTATGAGCGGAACGGGCCGCGGGCCTGCTGCGTGCTGGCGGTGCTGGGGTCGGCGGGGTCCTCGCTGGGCTATGCGCTGCTGCCCGGGGTGTGGTGGCTGCTCCTCGCGCGGCTGATGTGGGGGCTTTCCTTCGCGGCGATGAACATCGCCACCCAGGCGCTTGCCACCAGCGAACCCAAGGGGGCGGCGCGGCGCAACGGCAGGGCGCGGGCCATCATCTCCACCGGCCCGATGCTCGGGCTGCTGGCCGGGGCGGTCATCGCCGAATTCTGGGGCCCGCATGTGGTCTTCCTGGCGCTGGCGGTGGTAGCGATGCTGGCGCTGCCCTTCGCCATGCGCCTGCCCAACGGCAAGGGCGAAGCGGTGCGCGGCGGGCCGCGCTTCGCCCTGCCCTCGCGGCTCGATATCTGGTCCTTCGTGCAGGGCCTGGCGCTCGACGGCGTCTTCGTGCTGGGGCTCGGCGTGCTGGCGGCCGCCGCGTTGCCACAGGGCGCGGCGCTGGCGGCCGGGGCGGCGCTGGCCTTCCGCTACCTTTCGGAAATCCTGCTCGCCCCGCCCGGCGGCGCCCTGGCCGAACGGTTCGGCGCCATGCCCATGCTGATCGCGCTATCGCTGTTCTCGGCCGGTGGGCTGGCCCTGGTGGGGGCAGGCTGGCTCTGGCTGGGGGCCTTCGGGGTGGTGGCGCTGCGCGGCCTGCTGCAGCCGCTGCCGGCGCCGGTCGCCGCGGCGCTCTATCCAGGGC
>JAEWCI010000146.1 GCA_023390705.1 Pseudomonadota bacterium | reverse complement strand
TGGCGGTCTGCAGCAGCGCATCAATGCCGGTATTGCCGGTGACCAGCACCTTGCCATGGCGGTTCGCCTCGCGCGCCAGATTGGCGGCGGCGCTCTGGGTCGGGGCGAAGAGCAGGGCGGCGATGGTGTCTATCGCGATGCGGTTGAACTCCTCCGGCCAGGGGCTGCGCAGGTCGTTGGTGCGCAGCCCGGCCTCGACATGGGCAACCGGCACCCCTGCATGGAAGCCGGCCAGCGAGGCCGCCATGGCGGTGGTGGTATCGCCGTGCACCACCAGCAATTCCGGCCTTTCCCGGGCCAGCACCTCGCCAAGCCGCAGCAGCACCCGGGCGGTCACCTCGCTGGGAGATTGCCCTGGCGCCATCAGGTCCAGGTCGATATCCGGCGCCTCGTCGAAGGCGGCGAAAACCTGGCGCAGCAACTCACGATGTTGGCCGGTGACGCAGACGATGGGCAGCAGGCCCGGCCGGCCGCGCAATTCCCGCACCACCGGCATCATCTTGATGCCCTCTGGCCTGGTGCCGAAGACCGCCATGACCCTGCGCGCCATCCCGGCCGCCCATCCTTCCCGCCGCGGCGCTGAACGCGACGCCTGGCACTTGCCGGACCGGCTGGCCGAAGCGCGAGGCAACGTTCAACTTTTCGTTACAGAGATGAGCGAGAAACGGCGGGCAATGCAACCCTCAGTCGCCATCGCAGCGGCAATTTCAGCCTCGGGGTGCCAGGACAGGGGGGTGCCTACTCGGCGGCCGCCTCCGTCAACAGGGTCTGGCCGGGCCGCACCCGGCTGAACAACACCGGCTTCCATGCCAGCGCGATCCGCCCCTCCCGCAAGGAAACGGCAGTGTAGGAGAGGCCATCGGCATCCCTGTTCGTATGCGGGAAATCCTCCCGCCAGTGGGCGCCACGGCTTTCCTTGCGGGCATCGGAGGCGGCGACGATGGCGCGGCTGACGAGCATGAGCGATTTCAGGTTCAGCCAGTCATGCCAGGTGAGGTTGAAGGCGCGGTTGCCATCCGCGACTCCGGTGGCGTCCAGTTCCGCTTCCAGCGCGTCCAGCCCGCGCGCTGCTTCGGCCAGACCGGCGGCGTCGCGCAGGATGCCGGCCTTCTCCCACATCAGCGCGTGCAGCGCATCGCGAATCGGCGAAACATGGCCAGGCTTGCGGCCGAAGGGCGCCAGCGCCGCGGCGATGCCGGCTTCCAGGGCGGCCGGGTCCGGCTCCTCCAGCGCGCCTTCGCGCGGTACCCAGTACGCCATGGCATCGCCGGCAATGCCGCCGAACACCGTGGAATTCGCCACGCCATTGCCGCCCAGGCGGTTGGCGCCATGCACCCCGCCGGTATCCTCTCCGGCGGCGAAGAGGCCGGGCAGGGCGGTGCTGCCATCCAGGTCGAACTCCACGCCGCCCATCATGTAGTGCGCCGTCGGCACCACCGGCACGCGGCCGCCGGCCAGGTCGAAGCCGCAATCGGCGCAGCGTTCCACCATGCCCTTGAACATGACGCGGACCTTGTCGGGGCCGAGATGCGCCATCTCGATCCACAGCCCGCCTTCGGCATTGGTGTTGCCGGCCAGCATCTCGCGGTACATGGAACGGCTGACGATGTCGCGCGTCGCCCGTTCCAGCCGCTTGTCGTATTTGTGCATGAAGCGCTGGCCGTCGCCGCCCAGCAGGTAGCCGCCGGCGCCGCGCAGCCCTTCCTCGATGATGGTGCCGGTCATGCGCGTGCCCGGCCCGGCCAGCACGCCGGTCGGGTGGAATTGCACCATCTCCATGTCGCGCAGGGTGAGGCCGAGGCGCAGCGCCATGGCCATGCCGTCGCAGGACTTGTCGCCGGAGGGGGTGTGATAGGTGTACATGGTCGGCCCGCCGCCGGTGCCGAGCATCACCGCCTTCGCCTGCACCAGCACCAGCGCCCCGCTGCGCACATCCACCAGCAGCACGCCCGCCAGGCGCGACCCGTCGCGCGTTGGCAGCAGCGCGATGGCGCGGTGCTCCTCCAGCCTTTCGATGCCACGCGCCCATGTCTGCTCGGCAAGGCGGTTGATGATCTCGATGCCCGTCAGGTCGCCCTTGTGGACGGTGCGGTCGAAGGTCTGGCCCGCGAAGGCCTTCTGGTGGATGGTGCCGTCCGGGTTGCGGTCGAAGAAGCAGCCCCAGCGGTTCTCCAGTTCCCGGATGCGGCGCTGGGCGACGGTCACCAGCTCCCAGGCCAGGTCCTGGTTGTTCAGCCATTTGCCGCCGTCGAGCGTATCCATGAAGTGCCGCTCGGCGGAATCGCCCTCGGCGAGCGCCACATTGTAGCCGCCCTGCACCATGCGGGTGCAGCCCGATTTGCCGAGCAGCCCCTTCACCGCGACGGTGACCTTCAGGTCCGGCGCCGCATCCTTGGCATGCAGCGCCGCCAGCAGCCCGGCCCCGCCGGAACCGAGCACGAGGATATCGGTGGTAAGGCGGCGCAGCTCCGTCATGCCGGTGCGCCTTCGCCGGCGCCGAGCTTCGCCAGCACCGCGGCACGGCGGGCGGCGACCCTGGCGTTCACCTCGGTGTAGAGGCTGCCGCCATGGCTATCCATGCCGACCAGCAGCGGCCCGAAGCCCTTGATGCGGAATTTGTTGAGGCTTTCCGGGTTGAGGGCGTCGAGGTCCACATCCTCCAACTGCTCGATCCTGGTGGTCTCCAGCGCCGCCGCGCCGCCAACCACGGCCAGGTAGCAGCCACCCAGTTCCGCGAAGGCTTTGGCCGATTCCTCCCGCAGCCCGCCCTTGCCGATGATGATGCGCACGCCCTCGCGCTCCATCAGCGGTCGGGTGAAGCGCTCCATGCGGTCGGAAGTGGTGGTGCCGACGCAGACCGGGGCATAGCCGGTGGGATGTTCGGGGCTCGGCGCCACCTTGCGCAGGTTGGGCGCGGTGTGGATCACCGCATGGCCGCGCAGGTCGAATTTGGTGCGCCGCCCGCGGTCGAACATGTGGATCTGCGTGGCATCACGGATGCCGAACAGCGTGCCCTCCAGCGTCACGCGGTCGCCGATGCGCAGCTTGCGGATATCGGCCTCGGTGCAGGGCATGTGCAGGACGTGGTCGGCCATGGCCTTAGAATCCGATCTCGATGCCGGCGGGGGTGAAGGTGGCGCTGGCGCGGCGGGCGCTGTGGCACTGGATGTTCACCGCCACGGGGTTCATGGTGATGTGCGTCGCCGCCGTCTCGACATGGACGGCGAAGCTGGTGCCGTCCCCGCCCAGCCCCTGCGGGCCGATGCCGAGGCCGTTCACCGCCTCCGAAAGCTCCGCTTCCAGCTTCGCCCCCTCCGGGTCCGCGCAGCGGCTGCCCAAGGGCCGGGTCGCCGCCATCTTCGCCAGGTGCATGCAGAGGTCGCTGGTGCCGCCGACGCCGACGCCGACGATGGTGGGCGGGCAGACCTTGCCGCCGGCCTGCATCACCTTGTCCACCACGAAGCGCTTCACCGCGGCCAGGCCATCGGCCGGGATCAGCATCTGCAGGAAGCTGCCATTCT
>JAEWCI010000235.1 GCA_023390705.1 Pseudomonadota bacterium | reverse complement strand
GGCGCGCGGCCGGGCGGCACCTCCACCCCGCGCAGTTCGGAATATTCGGCAAGGAGGTCGCCGACCTCCTCCCCGCCCGCCACCCTGGCATTCTCCACCGTCAGCTTCGCGCCCATCTCGCGCAGCGTGGCGAACAGGCCGGTGCGGAGGGGGTTCAGGCCGATATTCTCCACCACCAGCCGGCTGCCCGGCACCAGCAGCGCCGCAACCAGCAGGAAAGCGGCCGAGGAAGGGTCGCCCGGCACCAGGATGGGCGCGGCCACCAGCTCAGGCTGGCCGTCCAGTTCGATGATGCGGCCGCTGCCGGTTTCCTCGATGCGGACCGTGGCGCCGAAATGGCGCAGCATGTTCTCCGTGTGGTCGCGGCTGCGCTCCGGCTCCTCCACCCGCGTGGTGCCGCGGGCGCACAGCCCGGCCAGCAGGCAGGCGGATTTCACCTGGGCCGAGGCGACCGGCAGGCGGTACTCCAGCGGCAGCGGATCCACCGCGCCCCTCACCGCCAGCGGCAGGCGACCACCCTCGCGCGACCAGAATTGCGCGCCGGTCGCGGCCAGCGGCTCGGTGACCCGCCGCATGGGCCGCTGGCGCAGGGAGGCATCGCCGGTCATCACGGAAAAGATCGGGTGGCCGGCCAGCAGGCCGCAGAGCAGCCGGGCGGCGGTGCCGGAATTGCCCATGTCCAGCACATCCGCGGGCTCCAGCAGCCCGCCCACGCCGCGACCCGCGACCCGCCAATGGCCGGCTTCCAGCCGCTCGACCTCGGCCCCCAGGGCACGCATGGCGGCGGCGGTGCGCAGCACGTCCTCCCCTTCCAGCAGGCCGGTGATCTCGGTGGTGCCCACCGCCAGGGCGCCGAACATCAGGGCGCGGTGGCTGATGGACTTGTCGCCCGGCACGGCCAGCCGGCCGGCGAGCCCCCTGGCGGGAGCGCCAGCGCGCAGCGGGCGCAGGGCGGAGGAGGGATGGGCGGCTTCGGGCATGGCACGGATTCCTGGGCGGCTGCGTTTGACATGAGGCCGGCCCGCATGGCAATGCGCGGAACCCTTTTTCCCGCCGCCCGCGAACACGGCCCCGAGCCGGCCTGCGGCGGTGTTCCCATGCACGAGGCATTCCCATGGCCAAGCCCGAATTGGGCCTCAAGCGTGTCTGCGTCGCCTGCAGCACGAAATTCTACGACCTGACCCGCACGCCGGCGATCTGCCCTAAATGCGGCACCGAGCAGCCGGCCGAGCAGCCGCGCCTGCGCCGCGCCGGCGGCGTGCCGGAGGAAAAGGTGAAGAAGCGCGCCATCTCGCCGGAGGCCGATCCGGATGAGGTGGAACTCGCGGATGTTGAAGGCGACGAGACGATCGAGGACGCCGAGGAGCTGGAGGACGACGCCGAGGATATCGGCGAGGATATCGAGGTCGAAGGCGACCGCGACGAGGAGGTGTAGGTCCCCTCGGCTGCCGGCCCGCGCCGCCTCCGGGCTGGCGCCGGCCGGGCCGGAGGCCGGAGCTTCGCCACGAAGGAGGCGCAGGGTTCATCCCGGCGCCTTTTTTCATGCCGGCGCGGTGCCGGGCCGGCCCATGTGCCGGCATGCAAGTACAGCGCAAGCGCGAGCCTGACCGGTGAACCGGCCGCATCGCCGGGGAGAACCGGGGAGCCACGCTCCTCCAGCCTTCCGCCGCTGCCCGGGCGGCGCTATGAACAGCGCCCTTCCGGGGAATCTGCCGCCTTGAACAAGCCTTTGCCCAATTCCTTCCGCCAGGGACCCGACCGCAACGGCCGGTTCGGCGAATTCGGCGGCCGCTTCGTTGCCGAAACCCTGATGCCGCTGATCCTGGAGGTCGAGCAGGCCTATGAGGCCTCGAAGAAGGATGCGGCCTTCCAGGCGGAATGGCGGCGGCTGCTGACGCATTACGTGGGCCGCCCCAGCCCGCTCTGGTTCGCCGAGCGCATGACGGAGCACCTCCGCGCCGCCGCCCCGGCCGGCCAGGGCGCCAAGGTCTATTTCAAGCGGGAAGAGCTGAACCACACCGGCGCGCACAAGATCAACGCCGTGCTGGGGCAGATCCTGCTGGCGAAGAAGATGGGCAAGCACCGCGTCATCGCGGAAACCGGCGCCGGCCAGCATGGCGTTGCCACCGCCACCGCCTGCGCGCTGTTCAACCTGCCCTGCACCGTCTTCATGGGTGCCACCGATGTGGAGCGGCAGCAGCCCAACGTCTTCCGCATGAAGCTGCTGGGGGCGGAGGTGATGCCCGTCACCTCCGGCGCCGCCACGCTGAAGGACGCGATGAACGAGGCGCTGCGGCACTGGGTGGCGAATGTGGCGGACACCTACTACTGCATCGGCACCGTCGCCGGGCCGCACCCCTACCCCGCCATGGTGCGCGACTTCCAGTGCGTGATCGGCGAGGAGACGCGGGAGCAGATCCTGGCCGCCGAGGGCCGCCTGCCGGACGCGCTGGTCTGCGCCGTGGGTGGCGGCTCCTCCGCCATGGGGCTGTTCCACCCCTTCCTCGATGACCCCGGCGTGGCGATGTACGGCGTGGAAGCCGCCGGCCGCGGCCTGGAGACCGAGGAACACGCCGCCTCCCTGAACCGTGGCCGCCCCGGCGTGCTGCACGGCAACCGCACCTATCTGCTGCAGGATGCGCACGGCCAGATCCAGGAAGCGCATTCCATCAGCGCCGGCCTGGACTACCCCGGCATCGGCCCGGAACATGCCTGGCTGCATGAACAGGGCCGCGTGCAGTATGTCGGCGCCACCGATTCCGAGGCGCTGGACGCCTTCCAGCTCTGCTCCCGGCTCGAAGGCATCATCCCGGCGCTGGAATCGGCGCACGGGCTGGCGCAGGTCATCAAGCTGGCGCCGACAATGCCACGGGACGCCATCATCGTGCTCAACCTTTCCGGCCGCGGCGACAAGGACATCTTCACCGTGGCCCGCCATCTGGGGGTGCAGCTGTGAGCCGCATTGCCGCCCGCTTCGCCGCGCTGAAGCGCGAGGGCCGTGGGGCGCTGATGCCCTTCCTGGAAGCCTATGACCCCGACCCGGCCACCAGCATGGCCATCCTGCGCGGCATGCCGGGCGCCGGCGCCGACCTCATCGAGATCGGCGTGCCCTTCACCGACCCGATGGCCGATGGCCCCACCATCCAGCGCGCCGGGCAGCGCGGCCTCAAGGCCGGGGCCACGCTCTGCGGCGCGCTAGCGATGGTGCGCACCTTCCGGCATGAGGACGATACGACGCCGGTCATCCTGATGGGCTACTACAACCCCATCCTGGCCTATGGCGTGGAACGCTTCTGCGTGGATGCCGCGGCCTCCGGCGTGGACGGGCTGATCGTGGTGGACGTACCGCCCGAGGAAGCGCACGAGATCGAGCCGCAGACCAAGGCCCAGGGGCTGGACCTCATCCGCCTGGTGGCGCCCACCACGGACGAGGCGCGGCTGCCGCGGGTGCTCGCCGCCACCTCTGGCTTCGTCTACTACGTCGCCATCACCGGCATCACCGGCACGCGGAGTGCGGCGAAGGAGGCGCTGGAAGCGGCCATCCCTCGCATCCGCCGCCACACGGACCTGCCCATCGCCATCGGCTTCGGCATCCGCACGCCGCAGCAGGCCGCCGAGGCCGCCGGCATCGCCGATGGCGCGGTGGTGGCCAGCGCGCTGATCGACACCCTTGCCGCCTCCCTGGATGAGGAAGGCCGCGCCCGGCCGGACAGCGTGCGCCAGGTGCTGGACCAGGTGCGGGGGCTGGCCGAAGCCGTCCGCGCGACGCGCAAGGCTGCATAGCATGGTTGCGGCGCGGGCCGCGCCCTGCGCCCGGCGCGCCATGCGCCGCGCTGATGGGAGTGCCTGATGAACTGGATCAGCGAATGGGCACTGCCCAAGATCAAGACGCTGTTCGGCGCGCCGCGCGAGGTGCCGGAGAATCTCTGGCACAAATGCCCGGCCTGCGAGCAGATGATCTTCCACCGCGACCTGGAGCGGAACCTGCATGTCTGCACCCATTGCGGGCACCACATGCGAGTCGGCGCGAAGCAGCGGCTGGACTACACGCTTGATGCCGGCTGGCAGCGGATCGAACTGCCCAAGGCGCCGGCGGACCCGCTGCGCTTCCGCGACCAGCGCCGTTATGGTGACCGCCTGAAGGAAGCGCAGCAGCGCACCGGGCAGGAGGATGCGGTGGTGGTGGCGCATGGCGCCATCGAGGGCCAGCGCGTGGTCGCCGCCGCCATGGATTTCGGCTTCCTCGGCGGCTCCATGGGCGCCGGCATGGGCGAGGCGCTGGTGACCGCGGCGCGGCTGGCGGTGCTGCAGGACAGCCCGCTGGTTGTCTTCACCGCTTCCGGCGGCGCGCGCATGCAGGAAGGCACCATCAGCCTGATGCAGATGCCGCGCACCGTCATCGCCACGCGGCTGGTGAAGGAAGCCGGGCTGCCCTTCATCGTGGTGATGGCCGATCCCACCACGGGCGGCGTCACCGCCAGCTTCGCCATGCTGGGCGACATCCACATCGCCGAACCCGGCGCGATGATCGGTTTCGCCGGCGCGCGCGTGATCGAGCAGACGGTGCGGGAGAAGCTGCCGGAAGGCTTCCAGCGCGCCGAATACCTGCTGGAGCACGGCATCCTGGACATGGTGGTGAAGCGCGCCGAGATGCGCGCCACCCTGGCCCGGCTGCTCGGCCTGCTGCGCACGCCGGAACGCGCGCTGCCGCAGGCCATTGAACCCGTTCCGGCGGCCGAGCCCGCGCCGGCGCCGGAAGCAGCGGCCCCCGCCTGATGACCGCCGCCGGCCGCAGCGAAGCCATCATCGAGCGGCTGCACGCGCTGCATCCGACGCTGATCGACCTCAGCCTGGGGCGGTTGCAGGCGCTGCTGGCGAAGCTCGGCCATCCCGAACGCGCCCTGCCGCCGGTGGTGCATGTGGCCGGCACCAATGGCAAGGGTTCCACCTGTGCCTTCCTGCGCGCCATCGGGGAAGCGGCCGGGCAGCGCATGCATGTCTACACCTCGCCGCACCTGGTCCGCTTCCATGAACGCATCCGCCTCGCCGGCACACTGGTGGAGGAGGCGGTGCTGGCCGCCGCGCTGGAGGAGGTGGAGGCGGTGAATGGCGGCGCGCCAATCACCGTGTTCGAGGTGACCACCGCCGTCGCCCTGCTGCTGTT
>JAEWCI010000088.1 GCA_023390705.1 Pseudomonadota bacterium | reverse complement strand
GCTCCTTCGGGATGGAGCTGAAGTAGCCGATCATGATCCAGGTGGCGAAGGGCACCGTCAGCGTCGGATAGACCAGCACCAGGCCCCAGATGGAGTTCAGCAGCCCGAGCCCGCCGACGATCTGGTAGAGCGGGATGAACAGCAGCGTGTCCGGCACCAGGTAGGTGAGGAAGACACCGGTGGCCAGCACCTGGCTGCCCCAGAAGCGCATGCGCGCCAGCGCGAAGGCCGCCAGTACGGAGATCGCCATGGTGACGGCCACCACCAGCAGGGTGACGATGATGCTGTTCCAGAAGAAGCCGCGGAACATCGGGTTGCCGAGGATGGCCGCGTAGTTCTCCAGCGTCGGGTGCCGCACCATCCAGGGATTGGCGCCCATGTCGGCGATCTCGGCACTGGTCTTCAGGCTGGTCAGCAGCATGTAGACCGGCGGCGCCAGCATGACGATGGCCGCGACGATGAGGGAGGCATAGGCGGTCCACAGCGCCCAGCGGCGTTCCCGCGAAAGGCTGCCGACCCGGCGGGACAGGCCGCCGCCAACGATGGCCGAGGCCGACATCACGCCATCTCCTTGTCGCGTTTGGTGACGCCGCGCAGCACGAAGAAGGCGATGACGGCGAGCAGCGGGAACATGAACAGGGACACGGCGGCGCCGCGCGGGATGTTGCCGGACAGCACGCCCACCTGGAAGGCGTAGCTGGCGAAGACATGCGTCAGGTCGCGCGGCCCGCCATTGGTCAGCACCCGGACGATGTCGTAGTTGGCGAAGGTGACGATCAGGCTGAACAGCACGGTGATGCTGATGATGTTGCGCATCATCGGCAGGGTGACGTAGCGCAGCCCCTGCCAGCCGGTGGCGCCGTCGATCGCCGCGGCTTCATAGAGCTGGTCCGGCACCGATTTCAGCGCCGCCAGGTACATGATCATGAAGAAGGGCGCGCCGTACCAGACATTGACGATGATGACCGAGATGCGCGCCCACCAGGGCTCCCCCAGCCAGGGGATGGAAGGCCCGCCGAAGGCGTTCAGCAGCCAGTTGATGGAGGAGTAGCTCGGCTCGAACATCCACCACCAGCCGAGGGTGGAGAGCGCCGGCGGGATCACCCAGGGCACCAGCAGCATGCCGCGCCACTTGCGCTGCCCCTTGCTGGGGATGTGGTGCAGCATATGCGCCAGCCAGAAGCCGATCAGCGCCTTCAGCAGCACCGCGGTGATGGCGAAGAAGCAGCTCTGCCAGATCACCGCCCGGAAGGTCTCGTTCTCCAGCAGGATGTCGTAGTTTTCCAGGCCGATGAAGGCCGTCATCCGGCGGTTGAGCGTGGCCAGGTAGATGGCATAGCCCGCCGGCCAGGCGACCAGGCCGGCGATCACCGCGATCAACGGCAGGGTCATCAGGAAGGCGATGGTGGAACGCCGGCGCGCGAAGCGGCGCAGCGAGGCCGCACCGGCGCCGGCAGCGCCGGCCGGCCGGTTGGCCAGAACCGTGGTGGCATCCGAGGCCATGGCGCCGTCTCCCTGTCCGCGGGCGGGGCTGACGGGCGGGAAGCGCCGGGCGCCCCCCGCCGCGAGGATATGTCCCGGCGTCAGCCGCGCCGCATGTTGTTGATCTCCCGCTCCAGCCAGGCCATCGCCTGGTCGATGCTCTCGCCGCCCTGGGCGACGCGGGCGATGACCTTGGTGTTCAGCGCCTGGATGTACATCTGGCTCGCCAGCTCCGCCGGTGCGGGGGAGAAGGCGATGCTCGGCCGGGCATCATGGTGCGGCTTCAGCGGGTAGTTGAAGATGGTGCCGACCGGCGGCCCCTCGGTTTCCCACACCTTGAAGTCGCTCATGCTGGCGAAGGGCGGGATGTCATAGCCGCCGCTGATCCGGCTGCAGGTTTCGGCGCTCTCGCGCTGGGAAAGGAATTCCAGCAGAGCCTTGGCGCTGTTCTTGTTGCGGCCGAAGGACCAGATGCCGGAAGTCCAGGGCAGGTAGGCGACGAAGCGCCCCTCGGGCCCTGCCGGCATGGGAATGGTCCAGCACTTCTCCGCCACCTGCGGCGCGTCGCGCTTGGCCACCGCCCAGGCGGAGGGCGGGTTGAACACCAGCGCCGACCGGCCGGAGATCAGGGCGCGGTTGTTCGAGGCGTCGTCCCAGGCCCAGACATCGTTGGGCAGGAATTTCGAGAGCCGCACCGCATAGTCGAGGACGGCCTTCAGCTTGTCGTTGCCGCGGATGGTCGGATTGCCGCGCGCATCGGTGATATGCGCGCCATAGCTGAGGAACAGGGCGCCGACCCAATCCACGGCATCGGTGAACTGGCCCATGGGCAGGCCGAAAGGCACCCCGGCCTTGTGGCAGGCCTCCGCGGCGCGCAGGAAGGTGTCCCAGGTCCAGGTCTCGGCGCCGGTGCCCTTGCGGTTCTCGGCTGGCCACATGGCGCGCACGTCGATGCCGGCATGTTCCTGCAGCAGGTCGAAGCGGACGCAGGCCGGCTTGTTCTGGGTGCCGGAGGTCTGCGGGACGCCGCGCCACTTGCCGCCATGCTTGGAAAGGTATTCGGCCACCGGGTTGATCGGGCCGTATTTCTGCACCAGCCGGCCGATCACGTCGTCCACCGGCTCCAACTGGTCGGCATAGGCGCCGACATCCCAGGGGCTGAGCGAGATCATGTCATGCCCGCTGCGCGACTGCGCCTGGGCGGCGGCGGTCAACTGCAACTGGTTGCCGGTAGTGTTGATGAAGTCGAGCTGGACGTTCACCCGGTTGCGCTCGCCCCACTGGGCGCAGAGCTGCTTCAGGGCATCATTGCCACCGGGCACCCAATGGTCCCAGAAGGCGCAGCGCAAGGAACCGCCGCTGCCCTGGGCGTGCACCATGGGCGCGCCGAGCACCCCCGCCGCCGCCACGCCCGCCCCCGCACGCAGCACCTGGCGTCGGCGAATTGCGTCTGAAGCCATCCTTGCCTGCCTCCCATAGCGCGGCGGGATGTTCCCGCCGGGACTGTTCCCGTCCATTGCGACGAAGACCAAGGTAAGGGGAGGAGGCAGCGCCTACAACAACTCTCCTTTGCGATTGCAGCATGGCAAGGCGCCCTTCATGCGCGTAGGGCATCGTCGATCCGCTGGCATGGATTGCTGCGCTGCGGCAGGATGCCGCCATGGAAACCGCCACCGTCGAAGCCATCGTCATCGGCGCCGGTATGTCCGGGGCCACCGCCGCCGCGCATCTCTCGGCCACCCGCCGGGTCGCCTTGCTGGAAGCGGAGGAAACCGCCGGCTATCACACCACCGGCCGCTCCGCCGCCATCTGGATCCTGAACTATGGCGGGCCGGATGTGCGCATCCTCACCGGTGCCTCCCGCGCCTTCTTCGAAGCCCCGCCGCCCGGCTTCGCCGCGGCGCCGCTGACCCATCCCCGCGCCGTGGTCTTCATGGCCCCTCCCGGGCAGGAGGCGCATCTCGAGGAAATGATCAGCGGCGGCGCCGGCATGCGGCCGATCTCGGCGGCCGAGGTGCGGTCCATGGTGCCGGCGCTGAAGCCGGAATACGCCGCGCGCGGTGCCATCGAATCGGACGCCTTCGACATGGACGTGGCGGCGCTGCACCAGGGCTTCCTGCGCCAGGTCCGGCTTGCCGGCGGCATCATCGCCCTGCGCCACCGCGCCGGGCGGGTGTGGCGCCAGGGGGGGCTGTGGCATGCCGAAACCAGCAGCGGCAGCGTCTTCGCCGCGCCGGGGCTGGTAAACGCCGCCGGCGCCTGGGGCGACGAGGTGGCGGTGCTGGCGGGGGTGAAGCGCGTCGGACTGCAACCCAAGCGCCGCACCGCCTGCATCATAGACCCGGGGCCCTATGATTGCGCCGATTGGCCGCTGCTGGGCGATGTGGACCATAGCTGGTACGTGCGGCCGGAAGCGCGGCGCAAGCTGATGGTTTCCCCGGCCGACGAGACGGATGACGTGCCGGGCGACGCCCAGCCGGACGAGTTGGATGTCGCCATCGCCATCGACCGCATGCAGCAGGCGCTGGACATCTCGGTGAGCCGGATCGAGCACAACTGGGCCGGGCTGCGCAGCTTCACGCCGGACCGCGCCCTGGCCATCGGCCCCAGCGAGGAGCCCGGCTTCTTCTGGATGGTCGGCCAGGGCGGCTACGGCATCCAGACCGCCCCGGCGGCCGGGCGGCTGCTGGCCGATCTGGTCGAGGGCCGCGATCCCGGCGACCTGGCCGCGGCCGTGCCACTGGTGGACCCGAGGCGCTTCGCATGATGACCCCACCCGATTTCACGGATGTGCAGGCGGCAGCCGAAAGGCTGCGCGGCC
>JAEWCI010000015.1 GCA_023390705.1 Pseudomonadota bacterium | reverse complement strand
CCGCGAAGCCGGGCAGCGTCTCCCCGATGGCCGGCAGTTCCGGCATGGTGGCGGCACGTTCCGCATCGGCCAGGGCGATGACCTTGACCTTGCCTTCCCGCCCCGCGGCAAGGGCCGTGGAGAGAGTGCCGAACAGCAGGCTGATATGGCCGCCGAGCAGCGCCGTCAGCGCTTCCGCCCCGCCGCGGAAGGGGACGTGCACGAAGGAGAGGCCGCTGCGCCTGGCCAGCATCTCCGCCGCCAGGTGATGGTGGGAGCCGATGCCGGAAGTGCCCACCTGCAGCCGGTCCGGGTTGGCCCGCGCCCAGGCCAGCAATTCGGGCAGGGTGCTGGCCGGAATTGAGGGGTGGATGGAAAGCGCGGTCGGCGCCGCCGCCGCCAGGGCGATGAAGCTGAAGTCGCGCAGCGGATCATAGGGCGGATTGCGGCTGAACAGCGGAATCAGCCCATGCGAGCCGTTGTGCCCGACCTGCAGCGTGTAGCCATCCGGCCGGGCGCGCGCCACATGGTCGCTGCCCAGCATGCCATTGCCGCCAGAGCGGCTCTCCACCACCAGCGAGACGCCGAGCGTCTGCGTCATCCGCTGCGCCAGGGCACGGGCCACCAGATCCGTGGAAGCGCCCGGCGGATAGGCGGAGACGATGGTGATCGGCCGCGTGGGATAACCGCCCTGCGCCCGGGCGCCCGCCGCCAGCCCGGCCGCCAGGCCGAGCCCCAGGCCAAGCTGGCGGCGGCGGATCATTCGGCCGCCGCCGGACGGGGCTTCAGGTCTGTGGAGTAGTCGAGGCTGATAGGCGTGTTCGCCTCGAAGGGGCTTTCCAGGCCCAGCGCCTTCGCGTGCTCCCGGATGGCCGGCAGCACTTCCTGGCCCATCAGGCGGATGCAGGTCATGCTGTCCTGCTGCGACATGAAGCCGTCATTGGCCCAGAGCGACATGATGCCGGGCCGCGTCTCCTCCATCACATGCTTCAGCTTGGCGGTGACCGTCTCCGGCGTGCCCGCGATGATCATGTTGTTCTCGAGCTGCTCCTCGAATTTCGGCCGCCGGCGCGGGCTGCTGCCGCGGCCGGTGGAGAACTCGACGAAGCCGCGGCGGTTGTCCGGGCTGGAATAGCCGGAAGGCGTGCTCCAGACCGGGTGCGCCAGGCCGGTGAACTCACCCTGCATCCAGAGGAATTGGCGGGCGTTCTCGATCGCCTTCTCCTCCGTCTCGGCGACATGCACCTGCTTGAGGTAGCCGTGATAGGCCGGGCCGCCTTCGAAGCCGACTTCGGCCGCGGTTTCGTCGTAGAGCTGCCAGATGCGCTTGGTCTGCTCGATCGTGGTGTTCAGCGCGATATAGGGATAGCGGTGGCGCGCCGCCCAGATCACCGTCTCCCTGCTGATGACACCGGGCACCCAGACGCGCGGATAGGGCTTCTGCATCGGCACCGCCCACGGATTCACCACGCGCTGCTGGTAATGCGTACCCTCCCAGCGGAAGGGGCCGGGCTGGGTCCAGGCCTTCACCACCAGGTCGTGCGCTTCCTCGAAGCGTTCGCGGTTGAAGGCGGGGTTCACCCCGGTGGCGAGCTGTTCCTGCCCGCCGCCGCGCACGAAGCCCGACACCAGCCTTCCCTTCGAGATCATGTCGATCATCGCCAGTTCTTCCGCCAGCCGCACCGGGTTCTCGGTCAGCGGCAGCGGGTTGCCGAGGATGACGATCTTCACGCGCTGGGTGATGGCAGCCAGCACCGCGGCGAAGATGTTCGCCTTGGCCTGCATGCAGAAGGGCGCGTTGTGGTGCTCGTTCAGCATGATGCCGTCGAAGCCCACTTCCTCGGCCAGCTTGTACTGTTCGATATACTCGTTGTAGAGGCGCGAGCCGGCCACCGGGTCGAAATGCCGGTTGGAGAACATCAGCGCGGTGGCGCCGAATTCCAGCCCCTTGTCGGCCGGATAGGCGGACATCGGCTGTTCGGTGAAATACATGATGTGCATGATGCGCGCCCTCCCTCAGCCGATGAAACCGGTGACCAGACTCGCCAACTCCGCCGGCTTCTCCATCTCCGCGCAATGGCCGCAGGCGGGGATGATCTCCAGCCGGGCATCGGGCAGGGCGGAGGCGTACTGGTCGGCGACGCAACCCGGCACCACCTTGTCGTCATCGCCCCAGACCACCAGCGAAGGCGCCTGCACCGCGCCCAGCAGATGCGGCAGGGTGAGGCTGTACATGTAGGGCTTCCAGGCGAGGCGGAAATTCATCTCCCGGCAGATGTCCCATTCCACCAACTGGTCGGTGGAAGGTTCCGCGCCATAGACCGCGTCGAAGGCCTTCTGGTCGTGGAAGCCGGCGCGGGCATAGTCGATGTAGGAGAGCAGCGCCTGGTCCAGGATGTAGCCTTCGCTCGGCTTCACCCCCATGGCGCCGACCAGCACCAGATGGCTCACGTCGCGCGGCGCCATGGTCGCCATCTCGGCGGCCACCCAGCCGCCATAGCCGAGGCCGATCAGCGCGGCACGCTCGATGCCGAGCGCGGAGAGCAGCCAGCGATGCGTCACCGCCAGGTCGCGCACGCTGCGCATCCAGACCGGGCGTTCCGACTTGCCGTAGCCAGGGTGCTCCGGCAGCAGCACATCGTAGCGCTCGGCCAGGCTGTCGTAGAAGGGCAGGCGGTCCAGCGTGCCTATGTCGTGGTGCAGCACCAGCACGGGCCGGCCCTTGCCAGCCCGGCGCAGGCGCACCTTCAACCCGCCAAGTTCGATGTGGGAATCCTGCCACTGGACTGGCGCTGCCATCGCCTGTTTCCTCGCTTGCTTGGTCTTGCCGTCACGGTCGCAAGCGGGGCAGGCAGTGTCAATCCGCGACCGTCGCCGCCTATGCCATGATCTCGCCCAGGGCGCGGATGGTGTGCAGCGCGCGTTCCTGCGGCAGGCCGGGCCATTGCACCCGCATGATGACATGGTCCACGCCCAGCGTCTCCCGGTAGCGGGCGATCTCCTCCTTCACCGAAACCTTGTCGCCGATGATGAAGCGGTCGCGCACGAAATCCTCGAAGGGCATGCCGAACATCTCCAGGTCGCTGGCCTGCCGGTTCAGCCCCCAGGAGGCATAGGCGGCGTATTTGTAGTGCAGCGCGGCGCGGCATTCCTCGAAGGCCGTGGCGTGGGAGGTGCCGATATAGCATTCCCGGGTCAGCGGGAATTCCCGCGGCGTACGGCCGCATTCCGCCAGCGTGGCGCGATAGACCGCCATCTGCTTCGCGACGGTGGCGAGGTCGGCGGAGTTGACGATCAGCCAGGCATCGCCGATCCGCGCGGCGCGCTTTACCGCCGCCTCCACCATGCCGGCCACATAGATGGGCGGGCCGCCCGGCGTCACCGGCCGGGCGCTGAGCGTGGCGTTTTCCAGCTTGTAGAAGCGGCCCTGGTGGGTCACGCCGGCTTCGGTGAACAGCCGTCGGATCAGCCCGATGCTCTCGGAGAAGCGCGGCGCCCTTTCGGCGAGCGGCACGTTGAAGG
>JAEWCI010000603.1 GCA_023390705.1 Pseudomonadota bacterium | reverse complement strand
CGAATGGGCGCCGCCGGTCGCGCCGTCAGGCGCGCGGAGCGCATGAGCCGTCAGGCGCGCGGAGCGCATGAGCCGTTGGGCGCGCGGAGCCGCATGAGCCGTCAGGCGCGCGAAGCCGCGCGACGCGGCATAGTCGGGCCATCGGAGGCGGTGCCGGCGACTGAAGACGCCTTCGGGTGCCAACACAAAGGCGCACCAGTATGAGCGAACCCGTCCGGCCATGGCGGCGGCTCGGCAGCCGCACGGTCGTTCATGACCGCTGGATGGAATTGCGGGCGGAACACTGGGAAACCGCCCGGGGGATCACGCTCGACCCCTGGTGGGTGCTGGGCTGGACGGACTGGGTGCATGTCGTCGCGCTGACGCCCGATGACCGTCTGGTGCTGGTACGGCAATTCCGCCCCGGCGCGGCGCAGCCGGTGCTGGAATTGCCCGGCGGCGTCGTGGAGAGGACGGAAAGCGACCCGCTCGCCGCCGCCCGCCGCGAGTTCCGGGAGGAGACGGGGTATGAGGCGTCCGAATTCCGCCCCATCCTCTCGCCCTTCGTGGAGCCGGCGCATGCCGTCAACCGCGTGCATTTCGTGCTCGCGCTGGGCGTGGTGCCGGGCGGGCCGCAGCGCCTGGACGCCGCCGAGGATATCCACGTCGAAACCCTGCCGGTGGCCGAGGTTCTCGCCGGGCTCGGCCAGGGGTTGGTGCTGCATGCCACGCACATCGGCGGGCTGCTGCTGGGCCTTCGGATGGCGGGCCGGATAGGATTTGGCCTGCGCTGACCCGCGCTGCGCTACAGCCGGAACAGCGCCTTCGCCGTGCCGCTTTCGATCGCCGCGGTTTCCGCCGCGGTGAAGCCGGTTTCCGCCACCACCCTGCGCGGCGCCATGTCGCCGATCGGGAAGGGGTAGTCGGAGCCGAGCATGATCCGCTCCGCCCCCACCACATCCGCCAGGAAGCGCAGCGCGCGGGCATCCTGGAGGATGGTGTCGTACCACATGGCGCGCAGGCTGGCCTCGGGGTCGCCCAATTTGGGGTCCAGCCGGTGGTTGGTCTTCAGCCGGCCGAGGATGAAGGGCAGGCCGGAACCGCCGATGCCGCAGATCACCCTGGCATTGCGGTATTTCAGGATATGCCCCGCATAGATCAGGCGGGAGACGGCGATCATCGTGTCCGTCACGCGCCCGACCGCATTCGCCGTGCCGTAGTCATGCACGCGGTTGTCGCCGCTCTCGAAGACCGGGTGAATGAAGACCGTGGCGCCGGTGCGGTCCGCCGCCTGCCAGAAGGGGTCCAGCGAGGGGTCGTCCAGCACGCCGCCGACACCCTTCGGCTGGGTGCCGATCATCACCCCGGGGAAGCCCGCCTCCATCACCTCGGCCAGCACCTCGGCCGCCGCGGCGCCGTCCTGCAATGGCACGGTGGCGAGCGGGACGAAGCGGCTCTGTTCCTGCCCAGCGGCGCGGAGGTGGCGGTTCATCAGGCGCGACCAGGCGACGCCTTGCTGCACCGGGATCTCATAGGCGAACATGTCGAGCCAGCCGCCCACCACCTGGCGGTCGATCCCGTTGGCCTCCATCCATTCCAGCCGCTTCGCCGCGTTCAGCAGCGGCGGCGCCACCGGGCGGGTCGGCTTGCCGCCGGCGAAGGCGAAGCCGCCGCTTTCCTGAAGGGCGACGCTGGGGAATTCGGCGGCGCGGCCCTTGATCTCCGCCAGCAGCGGCGGGGGGACGAGATGGCCGTGGCAATCAATGATCATGCGGCGCTTCCTCCAAGCATTTCCACGCCGGCTGGACCCAATCGGCGACCCGGAAAATGCGACAAGACAACAGGCCAGGGCGGTTGCCATGGGCGCAGGCTAACGGAAATCGCCTCAGGCACCGGCGACAAGGTCGGAAAGTGCGGCGGGGCGCATCGGCAGGCGGTCCACCCGCACACCCAGGGGCGCCAGCGCGTCATTGACCGCGGAGGCGATGGCGGCGGCGCTGCCCAGGTAGCCGCTTTCGCCGCTGCCCTTCTGGCCGAAGACGGTGAGCGGCGAGGGCGTGACCTGGTGGATGATCTCCACCTTCGGCACCTCATGCGCGCTGGGCAGCAGGTAGTCCATGAAGCTGGCGGCGGTGGGCTGGCCGGTGGCGGGGTCCACGCTGAATTCCTCCAGCAGCGCGGCGCCGATGCCATGGGCGATGCCGCCCAGCGTCATGCCTTTCACCACATCCGGGCTGATGACCTGGCCGCAGTCATGGCCGATGAGGTAGCGGCGGATCTCCGGCCGGCAGAGCACGCGGTCCATCGCCACCAGCACAAGATGGAATTCGAAGGAATGGCAGGGATACATCTGCACCCTTCCATCCTCCGGCAGTTGCCCGCCGGTCGGCACCATGTAGATGGCGCTGGCCGCCAGCCCCGGCTCGCTGCCCGGGGGCAGGCGGAAATATTCGCGGTGCGCCAGATGCACCAGTTCCGCCCAGCGCAGCACGCGGCCGTCCGGCGCGTGGATGTCGCCGGAATCATAGCGCAGCCCGGCTTCCTCCACGCCCAGGTCGTGCGCGGCGATCTTCAATAGCTGCGCCTTCAGCCTGCGCGCCGCCTGCACCGCGGCGCCGCCCAGCATGATGGCCATGCGGCTGCCGACCGGGCTGTTGCTCGGCAGGCTGGCCAGGCTGTCCGGCCGCACCACGCGGATACTGTCCGGCTCCATCTCCAGCACCTCGCCCACCGCCACCGCCACCAGCGTCTCATGCGCCTGGCCGGAGGAGGTGGTGTGCATGGTGGCCGTCACCGCGCCCAGCGCATCCACATGGATGCGGCAGCTTTCCATCCAGGTCGTGGTGGTGTTCTTCGGGTTCAGCAGCGGCTCGAAGGAGGAATTGCCGCCGGAGGGCTCCAGGCAGGAAGCGATGCCGATGCCCGCCAGCATTCCCTGTTCGCGCAGCCCTCGCAGGGGTTCACGCTCGCCTACAACACCCGCAGCCGTGCCGAGGTGGACGCGGTGCTGGCCGATGCTGAGGCGGCCGGGGGCCGGATCACCAAACCGGCGCAGGACGTTGTGTGGGGCGGCTATCATGGGCACTTCGCCGACCCCGAAGGCTTCCTGTGGGACATTGCCTGGAACCCCGGTTTTGCCCTCGCCGCTGATGGCA
>JAEWCI010000597.1 GCA_023390705.1 Pseudomonadota bacterium | reverse complement strand
GTATTCCACGGCGTCCAGCGGCAGGCCGATGGCCAGGGCGCCGCCCAGCATGCGCGGCGCGGCGCCGATGCCATCCAGCGCCAGCACCGCGCCACGGGTGAGCTGGCGGATGGAGCGCTGCACCTCGGCTTCCTCCGGCGGCTGCTGCAACAGCCGGTCCAGCACAGCGTCCAGCGCCGCCTCCAGCCGCTCGGGCGGGGTGCCCTGGCGGGCGGTGGCGCTGATGGTCAGGCTGTTCGCGGCCGGCGCCTCGCTGTCGTAGGAGCAGCCGGCGGAGGTCGCCAGCCCGGTCTGCACCAGGGCACGCTGCAACCGGCTGCCGGGGCCGGTGCCCAGCAGATGCGCCAGCACCTCCAGCGGATAGGCATGGCGGGTTTCGCCGAACAGCAGGCCGGGGGCGAAGAAGCTGCGCACGATGCTGGCTTCCTGCACCCGGGCGTTGTGCATGGCGAAGCGCGGCTCGGTAGGCGCTGCCGGGGGCGGGGCGCGGTCGCGCGGCGTGGCCGGGCGGGCTTCGACCGGGGCGTAGAATTGCTCCACAAGCCGGCGCGCCTCAGCCTCTCGCACATCGCCGGCCAGCACCAGAACGGCATTGGCGGGTGCGTAGCGGCGGGCCTGGAATTCGCGCAGGTCGTCCAGGGAGAGGGCGCGGATCTCCTCCTCCCAGCCGATGATCGGGCGGCCATGCCAATGCTGTGCCCCCCAGAGGGCGGCTTCCTTGGCTTCCCAGAAACGGGCACGGGGGTTGCTGTCGGTGCGCAGGCGCCGTTCCTCCAGCACCACGGCGCGTTCCGGCTCCACCTGGTCGGCCGGCAGCAGCGGGGCGGCGAAGCGGTCCGATTCCAGGCGCATCACCAGGGGCAGGCGGCTGGCCTCGATATGCTGGTGATAGGCGGTGACGTCGCGGGAGGTGAAGGCATTGTCCTGCCCGCCTTCCCGCGCCACGGCGATGGACAGCGCGCCGGGTGCCACGTTGCGGCTGCCCTTGAACATCATGTGCTCAAGGAAATGCGCGAGGCCGGAGCGGCCGGCGGGGTCCTCCCCGGCGCCGGCGGCATAGAAGAGGTAATGCGCCACCACCGGCACGCGGCGGCTTTCCGCCAGCACCACGCGCAGCCCGTTGGGCAGGGTCCATTGGCTGGCGCCGAACAGCGGCCGGTCGGTGATGCGTTCGGTTTCCGGCAGCAGCGCCGGGGTGGCGAGCAGCGGCGGGGCGGTGAGCGCGACCGGCAGGGCGGCGGCGGTGCCGAGGGCGGTGCGGCGGGTCAGTTTGGGCATGTCCCGCAAATGGGGCCTTCCGGCATCCGGCGCAAACCCCTGCCTTGACGGTCAGCGCCGGCCGCCGGGGCGCATCGGGCCATGGCCGCATGGCCCTGCCCGATCCCCAGGCGCCAGGGTGGCGATGCGCCGCATGGCCAGCCCGCCCCTTGCGCTAGAAGATGCTCTCGAACAGCCGGGTGACCGGGTTGCCGGAGCGGCCGCGCTGGATGATCGGCGTCTCGCCCTCGGTAGGGGCGCGGCCGAGCGCGGCATTCTCCCGCAGGCGCTGGGCTTCCCGCTGCGGGTCCACCGCGGTGCCGGGCGGCGGCGGCTCGCGCCAGAACATCAGCCGGTCCACCAGGTCGCGGTCGCCACGGTCGAGCCGCAGGCTCTCCTCGTCCACCTGGCGGCGGATCTCGTCGCCCACCGGGCGGCCGGCCTGGCTGAGCAGGGCGCTTTCGCCGGAGCTGCGGCGGCTGGCGGCGGGGCCCTGGCCGAGCACGGCGCCCGGCACCAGCGCGGCTTCCGCCTGCTGCCGGGCGGTGAGTTCCTGCGGCCGGACGGCGCCGGGGCGGGGCACCGGCAATTCGCCCAGGGAGGGCGGCATGGAAAGCGGGGCGCGCGTGGTCACCTGGAATTCGTCCGGCGCATCCCGGGTGAGGCCGAAGGTGCGCTGGGTTTCCGGGCCGCAACCGGCCAGGGCGGCCAGGACGGCGAGGGTGAGCAGACTGGGTTTCGTTCCGCGGAACTGGCGCTTCATGCCGCTTCCTTAGCCTTCGTGTCCCGGCGGAACAAGGCATCCGCCAAGAGGATGGCGACGCCGCAGACGATGCCGGCATCGGCCAGGTTGAAGACATACCAATGCCAGCCCCAGGCATGCGCGTCCACGAAATCCACCACCGCGCCGAAGCGGAGCCGGTCTATCACGTTGCCGACCGCCCCGCCGATCACCGCCCCCAGGGCCAGGGCCACCAGCCGGGTTTCCGCCCGGGCCATCCAGCGCAGCAGGAACAGGGCGATGGCACCCGCGGCCAGGGCCAGCAACAGGTGGTTCAGCGGCCCGTCGCCGGACAGCAGGCCGAAGGTGACGCCGCGGTTCCAGACCATGGTGAGGTCCAGCCCGACCGGCCCCAATTCGAGCAGCGGCAGGTTCCGCAGCTCCGGCAGGCGCAGGCTCTCCAGGATCCACCACTTGCTGGCCTGGTCGGCGGCCAGCAGCAGCAGCGCCATGGGCAGGCCGAGCCGCAGGGGGGAGAAGCCCGCGGCCCGATCCTGCTCCGCCGGCGGCGAAACGGCGCTCATGCCGCGCCCTGGGCTTCCACCACCGCCTTGCAGCGCCGGCAGAGCGTGGGATGGGCGGCGGAGGTGCCGACTTCCGGCAGCACCCGCCAGCAGCGGTCGCATTTATGGCCGGGGGCCGGGGCGAAGCTGGCGCCGGGCTCGCCCTCCCTGACGCGGAGTTCCAGGCCGGAGGTGATGCAGACCTCCGCCCAGCCCTCGGGCGAGAGCAGGCCGGCATCCTCCGGCGGCAGGCTGAGCACCGGAGCGGCCTGGAGGCTGGCGCCGATGGCGCCTTCCTTGCGTGCCACTTCCAGCACCGCCGTCACCTCGCCCCGCAGGGCGCGGATGCGCGCGCATTTCGCCGCCAGCGCCTCATCCCGCCACTCCGCCGGAATGGCGGGCCAGTCCTGCAGATGCACGCTCTCCGCCTCCCCGGGGAAGCGGGCGAGCCAGGCTTCCTCGGCGGTGAAGACCAGCACCGGCGCCAGCCAGGTGGTCAGGTAACGGTGCAGCAGGTCCAGCACCGTGCGGACGCTGCGGCGGCGGTGGCTGTCCTGCGCGTCGCAGTACAGCGCATCCTTGCGGATGTCGAAGTAGAAGGCCGAAAGGTCGCTGGCGCAGAAATTGTGCAGCTCGGGATAGACGCCGGTCCAGTCGTAGTCCTCGGCCGCCTTGCGCAGCTTGGCGTCCAGTTCGCTCAGGCGGTGCAGCACCCAGCGTTCGAGTTCGGGCAGTTCCCCGAAGGGCACGCGCTCCGCTTCGGTGAAGCCTTCCAGGCCGCCCAGCAGCCAGCGCAGCGTGTTGCGCAGGCGGCGGTAGAGTTCCGCGTTCTGCTTCAGGATTTCCGGGCCGATGCGCAGGTCGTCGGCGGTGTCGGAGTTCATCACCCAGAGCCGCAGGATGTCGGCGCCGTACTGCTTCATCACCTCCTGCGGGGCGGTGACGTTGCCGAGCGACTTCGACATCTTCCGCCCCTTCTCATCCAGCACGAAGCCGTGCGTCAGGATGGCCTTGAAGGGCGGCACGCCGCGGGTGCCGATGGATTCCAGCAGGGAGGAATGGAACCAGCCGCGATGCTGGTCCGAGCCTTCCAGGTAGAGATCCGCCGGGAAGGGCAGGCCGCGTTCCTTCGTCAGGGTGAAGGCGTGGGTCGAGCCGCTCTCGAACCACACATCCACGATGTCCATCACCTGCTCGTACTCCGCCGGGTCGCGGTCCGGCCCGAGGAAGCGGGCGGCAGCGCCGGGCTGGTACCAGGCATCGGCGCCTTCCACCGCGAAGGCATCCACGATGCGCTGCATCACCGCCGGGTCGCGCAGCGGCTCACCCGTGCGCCGGTCCACGAAGACGGCGATGGGCACGCCCCAGGCGCGCTGGCGGCTGATGCACCAGTCCGGCCGCGCCGCCACCATGCTGCCGATGCGGTTGCGGCCCTGGTCGGGGACGAAATGCGTGGCGGCGATGGCGGCCAGCGCCTTCTGCCTGATCTCGTTGTGGTCATCCATGGCGATGAACCACTGCGGCGTGGCGCGGAAGATCACCGGCTTCTTGGAGCGCCAGCTATGCGGGTAGCTGTGCGTCAGCTTCCCCTTGGCCACCAGCGTGCCGGCGGCCTCGCAGCCGGCATAGACCGCGTCATGCGCCTTGAAGACATGCAGCCCGGTGAAGCCGGGCGCCTGCACGGTGAAGGTGCCGTCGTCATTCACCGTCTCGGGCACCGGCAGGCCGAACTGGCGGCCGAGGTTGAAGTCGTCCTCGCCATGGCCGGGCGCGATGTGGACGAAGCCGGTGCCGGCCTCGGTGGTGACGAACTCGCCCGGCAGCAGCGGCACCGGGAAGTGGTAGCCTTCGTTCCAGGCGGCCAGCGGATGCGCCGCCACCGCCCCGGCCAGCTCCGCGCCCTTCAGCACGCGCCGGACCGTGTGCGCGCCGAGCTGCGCGTCCTTGGCGAATTGCGGCAGCAGCGGCAGGGCGATCAGCAGCCGCTCGCCCGGCTTCAGGTGGCTGCCCTCGCCCACCCCTTCCACATGCAGCAGCGCGTAGTCGATCTCCTCGCCATAGGCGACGGCGCGGTTGCCGGGAATGGTCCAGGGCGTGGTGGTCCAGATCACCACATTGGCGCCGACCAGGTCCTCGGCCGCCGCCTTCCGCACGGCGAAGCGCGCCCAGAGCGTCGGCGAGACATGGTCGTGATACTCGATCTCGGCATCGGCCAGCGCGGTCTTCTCGACCGGGCTCCACATCACCGGCCGCAGCCCGCGGTAGAGCGAGCCGTTCATCAGGAACTTGCCGATCTCGTTGACGATCGCCGCCTCGCTCGGGAAGTCCATGGTGGCGTAGCGGCGGCCCCAGTCGCCGGCCACGCCGAGGCGGATGAACTCCTCCCGCTGCACATTCAGCCAATGGGTGGCATAGGCGCGGCACTCGGCGCGGAAATCCAGCACCGGCACCTTGTCCTTGTCCCTGCCCTTGGCGCGGTACTCCTCCTCGACCTTCCATTCGATCGGCAGGCCGTGGCAGTCCCAGCCCGGCACGTAGTCGGCGTCCTTGCCGCTCATCTGCGCCGCGCGGTTGATCACGTCCTTCAGGATCTTGTTCAGCGCGTGGCCGATATGCAGCGGGCCGTTGGCGTAGGGCGGGCCGTCATGCAGCACGAATTTCGGCCGGCCCTCGCTCCGCGCCCGCAGCCGGGACCAGAGGTCCAGTTGCTGCCAGCGCGCCAGCGTCGCCGGCTCCCGCTTCGGCAGGTCGCCGCGCATCGGGAAGGGCGTGCTGGGCAGGAAGACGGTGCCGCGGTAGTCGCGGGCCGGGGCATCGGCAGGGGCATCGTTCATGGGTGTGTTCCGGGCCGCCGGCGTCCGGCGCGGGCGGCGTTCAGGGGGTGCGCGGCGATAACGTCCCGGCCCTCAGAGGAGGACCGGGCCGGGAATTCGAGGCTGCGCCAACCGGATCATGCCCCGGGTTATCCCCGCGCCGGCCCCGGCCGGTCAAGCGTCGCGGCAAGGGGGCGGCTCACGAAAGGGCGGCCGGCGACACCGGGGCGGCCCGTTCCGTCTCCGGCCCCCCATCCGGACCGTCCAGGGGCCCGCCCCCTCGCCTGCCGCCCGGCAGCCCGGCCCGCAGCGCATCTATCGTCGCCAGCGCGATGCCGGGGCCGATCCCCAGCCGCCGCAGGGCGTATTCCGAGGCGCTGAGCGCCACCTCGCGCTCCCCCATCACCACCAGCCCCACCCCGGGAAGCTCGGTGAGGAAGCGCACCTCTTCGTCGTTATGCGCCCGCACCGCGACATCGATGGCAGGGTTGGCGGCGCGGGCCAGTTGCACCACCCGCTCCGCCTGGAAGGCCACCGGCAGCGCCACCACCAGCAGCGCCGCCTTTTCGGGGCGGGCGGCGGCCAGTACCTCATCCGCCGTCGCATTGCCCCAGATCACCGGCGTGCCGGCGGCGCGCAGCCTTTCGCAGAGCCGGTGGTCGTCCTCCACCACCACGAAGGGCAGGCCATGCAGCCGCAGCGCCGCGGCGACGATGCTGCCCACCCGGCCATGGCCGATGATGATGACATGGCCGGCCAGCCCCGCCGCCACCTGGGAAGGCCCGTGCCGCCCTGGCCGGCCGCGCAGCCAGCGTGGCAGGTTCCGCCCCCGGATGGCTCGCGCCGCCTGCCGCTCCGCCAGCCAGGTCAGCAGCGGATTGCCGACGATGGTGACGAAGGCGGCCAGCAGCACCACGCCGCGCACCTCCGGCGGCAGCAACTCGCGGCCCACCGCCAATTCCACCAGCACGAAGGAGAATTCGCCGATCTGCGCCAGCGCGGCACCCACCGTCACGGCGGCGCGCAACTCCGTCCCCAGGGCCAGCAGCAGCAGGAAGGTGGCCAGGCCGGTGCCGAGCAGGGTCACCACCACCGCCACCGCCGCGGTGCCCGGCGCCGCCAGTACCGCCAAGGGATCGAACAGCATGCCGATGGAGACGAAGAACAGCACCGCGAAGATCTGCTCCAGCGGCAGGGAACGGCCGGCGGCCTCGTGCGAAAGCTCGCTCTCCCCCAGCACCACGCCGGCCAGGAAGGCGCCCAGCGCCAGGGAGATGCCGAACAGCAGGGCGGCGCCCAGCGCCACCCCCAGCGCGGCCACCACCACCGCCAGGGTGAACAACTCGCGCGATCCGGTGCGGGCGGCGCGCGCCAGGGCCCAGGGCAGCAGGCGCCGCCCGGCCAGGATCATCAGCGCGCCGAAGCCGGTCATTTCCAGCACCGCCCGGGCCAGCGCCACCAGCAATTCCCAGGTGCCGGCGGCGTCGCCGCTCTCGGCCGCGGCGGGCAGCAGCACCAGGGCCAGCACCACCACCAGGTCCTGCACCACCAGCCAGCCCAGCGCGATCCGCCCGGCCTCGCTGTCCAGCCGGTTGCGGTCCGCCAGGGCGCGGGTGGCAACGGTGGTGCTGGCGATGGCCAGGGC
>JAEWCI010000589.1 GCA_023390705.1 Pseudomonadota bacterium | reverse complement strand
GGGCGGGCACCGGGTTGGTGGCGGGCTCCGCGGTCGGCGCCAACCAGGCCGCGGCCACCGGCTATGGCCTGCAGTACCAGTACGACATGGCCTATTCGCAATGCATGACCGCCAGCGGCAACACGCTGCAGAGCCGGGCGGTGGCGGGTGTGCCGGCCTATTATGGCTACGGCTATCCCGCACCCTACTCCTACTACGCGCCGGCCTATCCCTACTGGGGACCGAGCCTCTATATCGGCGGCGGCTGGGGATGGCGCAGCGGCTGGCATGGCCACCGGCATTGGCATGGCCACCGCGGCTGGCACGGCCATCGCGGCTGGCGGCGATAGGGCAGCGGCGCGGGGGCGCCTATTCCAGCTTGAGGTCCAGCTCCCGCACCTTGCGTGCCCAGAACTCGCTTTCCGCCTTCACCGCCTCGGCGAAGGCGGCGCGCGGGCGTTCCGGCGCCGGCTCCAGCCCGTCGCGCTCCAGCCTTTCGCGGAAGGCGGCCGAGGCCACCACGCGCCGCGCCGCCGCCTCCATGCGGTCCAGCATCGCCGCCGGGGTGCCGGCAGGGGCGAAGACGCCATGCCAGCCGGTGATGGTCACGCCCGGCAGCCCGGCCTCGGCCAGGGTCGGCACATCCGGCAGGGCGGCGATGCGCTGCGGGCCGGTGACGGCGATGGGCCGCAGCTTGCCTTCCCGCACCAGGGCGATGGCCGGGGGCGGTGAGCTGAAGTTCATCGTCACCCTTCCGGCCACCACATCCAGCAGCGCCGGCGCGGTGCCGCGATAGGGCACATGCTCCATCCGCAGCCCGGTGGCCTCGCTGAACAGCAGCCCGGCCAGGTGATTGGCGTTGCCGACGCCGCCCGAGGAATAGGTCAGCTCCCCGGCCGGGCGGGACCGGGCATGGGCGATCAGCTCCCGCAGCGTGTTGGCCGGCACCGCCGGGTTCACCACCAGCACGTACTGGTAGGTGGAGACCTGCGCCACCGGCACCAGGGCGGTGGCGAGGTCCACCCGGTCGCCGCGCTGCATGTGCGGGTTGACCACGATGTTGGTGGCGACGGCGAAGAGCAGCGTGGTGCCATCGGGCCGCGACCGCGCCACCTGGACGGAGCCGACATGCCCGGCGGCGCCGCCACGGTTGTCCACCACCACGGTCTGGCCCAGTTCCTGCCCGAAGCCCTGGGCGAATTCGCGGCCGGTGATGTCGGTGCCACCGCCGGCGGCATAGGGCACCACCATGGTCACCACGCGGCCGGGTTGCGCCGCGGCCGGACGGGACAGGCTGATGGGGGGCAGGCCGGGGGTGGCGAGGCCGGCGCCGATACCGGCCAGGAAGATGCGGCGGCGGAAGGCGGGATTCGGCACGGGCGTGCTCCGTTGCGGCGAAAGGCGGGAGGTACCGGCCGGCCCGCGTCGCGGCAAGTCAGGAATCCGCGCTATGCTGCGCCGGTGGAGATACCAGTGGAGACAAGGGGAGGACGGCAATGAAGCGTCGCCATCTGCTGACCGGCAGCCTTGCGCTTGGGCTGGCGCCGGCCCTGGCCGTCCCGCCTGCCCAGGCGGCCGGGATCACCCTGCGCAGCTTCCCGCTGCCGCGCGGCGCCTATCCGCATGACGTGGCGGTGGGGCAGGACGGCATCGTCTGGTATTCCGGCCAGCGTGGCGGCGTGCTCGGCCGGCTCGACCCCCGCAGCGGCGAGGCGCGGCACATCCCGCTGGGCGAAGGCGCGGCGCCGCACGGCGTCATCATGGGCCCGGACCAGGCGGTGTGGATCACCGAGGGCGGGCAGAACGCGATTGGCCGCTACGTCCCGGCGAGCGGTGAGCTGAAGCTGTGGAAGCTGCCGGAGGAAACCGGCTACGCCAACCTGAACACCGCCGCCTTCGACGGGCGCGGCCGCATCTGGTTCACCGGGCAGTCCGGCTTCTACGGCGTGCTGGACCCGCGGACCGAGGCGATGCGCGTCCTCCGCGCGCCGCGCGGCCGCGGCCCCTACGGCATCTGCGCCACGCCGGACGGGCGGGTGTTCTACTGCTCGCTGGCCGGCAGCTTCATCGCCGAGGTCAACCTGGACAGCGGCGAGAGCCGCATCATCGAACCGCCGACGCCACGCCAGGGCGCCCGCCGGGTCTGGTCCGACAGCAAGGGCCGCATCTGGGTCAGCGAGTGGAACAGCGGCAACCTCTCGGTCCACGACCCCAGGGACGGCTCCTGGCGGACATGGCGGCTGCCGGGGGAGAAGCCGCAGGCCTATGCGGTCTATGTGGACGAGATGGACCGGCCCTGGGTGACCGACTGGGGCAGCAACAGCATCCTGCGCTTCGACCCGGCGACGGAGCGCTTCGACAGCGTGGCGGTGCCGCGGCCGAATGCCCGCATCCGGCAGATCCTCGGCCGGCCCGGCGAGGTCTGGTTCCCCGAAAGCGCCACGGACCATCTCTGCATGGCCAGCACGCGGTGAGGCTGATGCTGGCAGTAGCGCTGCTGCTGGCGGGGGCGGCACGGGCGCAGCCCTCCGAGGAGCAGGGCGCCCGCGACTTCCAGCGCTGCATCTCCTGCCATGCGCTGGACCCGGCGGAGGAAGGGCTGCCCGGGCCGCTGCTGCGCGGCGTGGTCGGCCGCCGCGCCGCCAGCCTGCCCGGCTTCGACTACAGCCCGGCCCTGCGCGATTCGGGCCTGGTGTGGGACAGCGCTACGCTGGACCGCTTCCTGGCGGACCCGGAAGCCCTGGTGCCGGGCACCACCATGGGCCTGTCGCCTGTGCGCGATGCGGGGCTGCGGCAGCGCATCATCCATTACCTGCAACGCCATTCCTGAGAGGAACCGTCCCGATGCGCTGTCTTTCCGCCGTTCTGGCCCTGGCTTCGGCCCTGGTGCTGCCGGCCGTGCCGCCCGCCCTGGCCCAGGGGCGGGCCCAGGAGCAGTCCCAGGCGCAGCCGCTCAGCGCGGTGGAGCTGGCGGCGCAGGGCCGGCAACTGGCCGAAAGCTGGTGCGCCAATTGCCATGTGGTGGGGCCGCAGCAGCATACCGCGCCGGGCGACGCGGCGCCGAGCTTCACCGCCATCGCCATGCGGCCTTCTACCACCGCGGCCTGGCTGCGCGACTACCTGCGCGTGCCGCATGCCAACATGCCGGACTACCGGCTGAGCAACCAGCAACTGGACGCGCTGGCGGCCTATATCCTCGGCCTGGTCAGGCGGTAGCCGCCCAGCCTGCGGCGGACTGACGTTCAGGAACTGGACACCAATCCGCTGCGGGGCATTGCCTGCAGGGCAGATCCCCGCTTGCGGGCGTTCGCGCCCGTCCGCGATCCGCTCTATCCGCGCAGGATCATCCCGGCCAGTTCGCGCGGCGTGGTCAGCATCGGGTAATGACCAGTGTCCAACTCCATCCAGCTCGCACCCAGCTTCTCCCGCGTGCGTTCCTGATGGGCGCGCGGCGGGTTGGCGCTGTTGCGGCACCAGACGACGCTGGCCTTCCAGGGCATGGACCAGAAGCGCGGCAGGCGGATGGTGCCCGTCATGGCGGCAATCGGGTGCATGGTGGTGCGTTCCAGCGCCCAGTCGCGCAGCGCCGGGTCGAATGCCCCGAACAGGCGGGTGGCGATATCCTCCCGCGGCGGGCCGCTGGTGAGTTCGGTGCTCACCGCGGTGCTGCGCTTCACGATGTCGTCCAGCCTTTCGCCGTCCAGCAGTGCCAGGGCATCGGCGAAGACCAGCCGGCCGATGCGTTCCGGCGCCCGCTCCGCCGCGGCGCAGAGCACCATGCCGCCGGTGCTGGTGCCGACCAGGACAACGTCGCGCAGGTCCTCGTAGTGCAGCAGCCGGGCGATCTCCTCGCCATGGGTTTCGGTGGTGATGCCGGGGCGGATATGCATGGCGCGTTCGGCGCAGCCATCCAGGCTGGGCGCCAGCACCAGATGGCCGGCCTCGCGCAGGTGCTGCGCCACGTATTTCCAGATCCAGCCGCCCTGATAGGCGCCGTGCAGCAGCACGATGGTGGCCATGGCCGTTTGCTCCTCCCCTGTCGGCAGGCCAGGGGCGGCGATGCCGACCTGCTGCCCATGCGTCCTGGCCGGGCACCGCTGCGCTTCGCGCCCCGGTCCGGCCCTTCGGATGCTCGCTGGCGGGGGATGCGCGGGTCAACCCCCGGGCCAGGCCCAGGGCTTCGGCCCGCGCATGACGAGGGAGGGGCGCCTCAGAATTTCTCCACCCAGGGCCGCACCTCGATCTCCCAGCTCCAGCAACTGCGCGGCTGGCGGATCAGGTGCAGATAGGTCCCGGCGATGGCGTCGGGGTCCAGCATGCTGTCAGCAGCCGGTTCCGGCCGGCGGGCGCTGCGGATGCCGCCGTCTATCACCACATGCGCCACATGCACGCCCTGCGGGTGCAGTTCCCGCGCCAGGGATTGCGCCAGGCCGCGCAGGGCGAATTTGCCCATGGCGAAGGGAGCCGACTGCGGATAGCCCTTCACCCCTGCGCTGGCACCGGTGAGCAGGATGGTGCCGGCGCCGCGCGGCAGCATCCGCCGCGCCGCCTGCTGCGCCGCCAGGAAGGCGCCGAAGGCGCAGACCTGCAGGCTGCGCTGCACGTCTTCCGGGTTCAATTCAATGATCGGGCCGCGGGTGCGGAAGCTGGGATTGTAGATCACCACCTCGGCGTCGCCCTCGGCCTGGAACAGCGTGGCGACCTGCGCGGCATCGGCGGCATCGCAGGCATGGGCGGTGGCGCCGGTTTCGGCGCGGAGCGAAGCCAACTTCGCCGGGTTCCGCGCGGCCAGCGCCACGCCATAGCCCTCCCGCGCCAGCAGCCGGGCGAGGGAGGCGGAAAGCCCGTCCCCCGCGCCGATGATCAGGGCCTTTGCCATGGCAGCCTCCTTCCCTTGCAGCGACGGCGACCGGGCGCCAGCATAAGCGCATGCCGGCGCTGCCCCGCCAGGCATTCCCGCCGGGGCCAGCGTTCGGCCGGCATGGCGGCGCAGGCGGCGCGGCGCCCGCGCTGGAAACCACCCTGGCGCCAGAGTGGCTTCACCGTAGCCGTGTACGGTGAAACCACTCTGGATTATTGTTTTTCCGCATTCTCCGGGTCGCCGGGCGAGTCCACCCGGCTTGAAAGCGCGCTAATCCGCCATCGCTTCCTGCCGCCAGCGGGCGGCGGTCACGGCGGGGTCCAGGCTCAGCCGGCCGATGATGCGTTCCAGCGGGATGCCGCCCGGCAGGTCGGCGGTCAGCCCGGCCTGGATCTCCGCCCGGTCGGTATCCTCGATCAGCGCGCTGTCCAGCCGGGTCAGGTGCAGTGCCGGCTCCTCGGCCAGGGCGTGCAGCAGGGCGGCACGCAGCCTGCCGGCCTCGGCCAGCCGGCAGATAATGGTCACGGCGTAGCGCCCGGCTTCCTCCCGCTGGACCGCCGCGGGGGTGATGCGCCGGCGCAGCGCCTTCACCAGCGGCCGCAGCACCAGATGCACCGCCACCACCAGCCCGGCCAGCAGCGCCGCATGCAGCAGCCAGCCACCGCCGGCCAGCATGCCCACCCCGGCGGCGCACCACAGGGTGGCCGCGGTGTTCAGCCCTTTCACGTCGGCGCCTTCCTTGAAGATGACGCCGGCGCCGAGGAAGCCGATGCCGGAGACGATCTGCGCCGCCATGCGGGTAGGGCTCAGCTCCGTCGGGTGCAGCGCGGCGAAGATGACGAAGCCGGCCGAACCCAGCGCCACCAGGGTATTGGTGCGCAGCCCGGCCAGGCGCTGCCGCCATTGCCGCTCCACCCCGATGACCGCGCCCAGCGCCGCCGCGGCGGCGAGGTGCAGCGCATGCTCGGCAAGCCCGGCTTCCATTCCCTGCTCCTTCCGGTCCGTTGCCTGTGTGGAACCTCCGGCAGCGGGAAGGCAAGCGCTTCCCGCCGCGGCAATGGCGCCTCACCCGCTTCTGCTTGACCCCGGCGGGCCGAAGGCGCGTTCTGGCGCCCATGCCCTTCCGCCTAGGCGCCTTCCCCTTCGAACGCTTCCTGGACCCGGTGGCGCCGCCCGGCGAGCACGCCGCCCGGGCGCTCGGCGCGCCGGTGCCGGAGGACCCGCCGCCGCGCAGCCTCGTCGGCTTCTACTGGCACTTCCTGCGCCAGGCGAAGGGGCTGTTCATGGCGCTGTTCCTGGCCGGGCTGGTGGTGGCGCTGCTGGATGCCGCCATCCCGGCGATGATGGGCCACCTGGTCACCCTGCTGCAGAAGCATGAGCCGGGGCGGCTCTGGGCCGAGGCATGGCCCGGCCTGCTGGCCATGGCGCTGATCATCCTGCCCGGCCGGCCGCTGGCCATCCTGGTGCAGAACCTCATCACCCAGCAGGGCATCAACGGCAATGTCACCTCCCTGGTACGTTGGCAGAGCCACTGGCATGTGATCCGCCAGGGCCTGCCCTTCTTCCAGGAGGATTTCGCCGGCCGCATCGCCACCCGGGTGATGCAGTCCGGCCCGGCGCTGCGGGAAAGCGTGGTGCAGCTTGTCACCGCCGTCTGGTACATCCTGGTCTATGGCACCGCCGCGCTGCTGCTGTTGCTGCAGGCCGACTGGCGGCTGGCGCTGCCGATCGCGCTGTGGTTCTGCTGCTATGCCGCGCTGCTGCGCTTCCTGGTGCCGCGCATGCGCGACCGTTCCCGCAAGGCCAGCGAGCAGCGCAGCCTGCTGACCGGCCGCATCGTGGACAGCTACAGCAATGTCCAGACCGTCAAGCTCTTCGCCCGGGCGCGGGACGAGGACGCCTTCGTGCGCGAGGGGGTGCTGGGGCTGAACGACGCCTTCCAGCGGCAGATGCGGCTGATGACGCTGAACAGCCTGGTGCTCTCCACCCTGAACGCGGCGCTGCTGGCCGGCACCGCCGCCATCTCGGTCTGGCTGTGGAACCGGGGGGAGATCGAATTGGGGGTGGTCGCCACCGCCCTGCCCATGGCCTGGCAGATCGCCAACATGTCCGGCTGGGTCGCGATGAACGTCACCTCCATCTTCGAGAATATCGGGGTGGTGCAGGAGGCGATGGGCAGCATCGCCGTGCCGCCCACCGCCCCGGACCCGCCGGGCGCCGTACCGCTCCGGGTCGGCCGGGGGGAGGTGCGCTTCGAAGCCGTGCGCTTCGCCTATGGCAGGCAGGTGACGGAGGCCGAGCCCGGCGTGCTGCGCGGCCTGGACCTGGTGGTGGCGCCGGGGGAAAGGGTGGGGCTGGTCGGTCATTCCGGGGCCGGCAAGTCCACCCTGGTGAACCTGCTGCTCGGCTTCTTCCACCCCGAATCGGGGCGCATCCGGGTGGATGGCCAGGACATCGCCGGGGTCACCCAGGAATCCCTGCGCGCCGCCATCGGCGTGGTCACCCAGGACACCGCCCTGCTGCACCGCTCCATCCGCGACAACATCCGCTATGGCCGGCCGGACGCCAGCGATGCCGAGGTCGAGGCCGCCGCCCGAAGGGCCCATGCCGACGCATTCATCCGGTCCCTGCGCGACTGGCGCGGGCGGGAGGGCTACGCGGCGCAGGTGGGGGAGCGGGGGGTGAAGCTGTCCGGCGGGCAGCGCCAGCGCATCGCCATCGCCCGGGTGCTGCTGAAGGACGCCCCCATCCTGGTGCTGGACGAGGCGACCAGCGCCCTGGATTCGGAGGTGGAGGCCGCCATCCAGGAGCAATTGGCCGAACTGATGGCCGGCAAGACGGTGATCGCCATCGCCCACCGGCTTTCCACCATTGCGCGGATGGACCGGCTGGTGGTGCTGGAGCATGGCCGGGTGGCCGAACAGGGCACCCATGAGGGGTTGCTGGCCCGGGGCGGGGTCTATGCCAGGTTGTGGCGGCAGCAGAGCGGGGCCTTCGCCACCGCCTAGCCCATCGTCGCCCTGCCATGGCCAGGGC
>JAEWCI010000509.1 GCA_023390705.1 Pseudomonadota bacterium | reverse complement strand
GTCGAACACGATGGTCGCAGCGTGCGGCCTTCCTGCGTCCGCACGTTTCAGTGCCGCCCCAGTGACGGTAGAGCAAGCCCAGCCGAGTCACGTACCGGAATGCCGACCAGGTCACAGGACCTGGCTTGCCTCCTCCGGGCAGACATGCAGCATTGCGTGTCGAATCCGTTGGGTTCGGCCACGATTATCGTCCCGACCGCAGGAAGATGCCTCGTGCAATTCGGACTGCACAAGCCACGGCTTGTGCCGCAGTCGATGAACATGGGGGCTGAGATCCGATCCCCAGCAATCCATCCCGGATTCCGGGTGCGCGTGTCGTTGCACACTTCAAGATTAGGATACATCCAGCACTCCTCGTCCATCATGGGCCTGAAGACGAAGCCGCCCTAGGATGGAACGGGGACCGCATCGCCAACATGCCCACCCTCGCCAGGAATGCTCTCAGCGTCCGCCGGCCGGTCCGCAGGCGGCGTGCTGTCTCGAAGAAGATCGGTTCGCGCTCCCGGAATTTCATATCGGCCCCTCCATGATCCTGTCCGGCTCGGTGGCTTTGAAGGTGATGCCCGGTTCCATGCCTGATCGAGCTTAGGCGCAGGCATCGAGGTCCAGGCACATGCTTCCGGCTTTCTGCCAAGCGACCGAACTTGGTCGGCGCCCGTGCATGAGCCGGGCTCCTGTCCTCGTCGGCTTCGCAGCCCGGACGAAATCTCGTTGTGCGGCACCAGAGCAACCGGTGCCGACCAACCTCTTGTGGATCGCGCCTCCCCCGGGGTGTTCGCGTTTCCGTGTGGCCAAGCGTTTGCAAACACCACGCCTGCAAGCATCGTGCCGACGAGCGGTAAGGCTCGCGACTGCCTCAGGCTTCCTGCTCAATCTGCCGCCTGGCCAGGCTTCGCCGGCGTGGCGCTGCCTGTTCCAACTGGTGAACGGCGTCCATACGGGTTCCGCCGCTGGGGCGTTCATGGGCGGGGCGGTTGAATGCGCTGCCAGCGCCCATGCCGGCCTGCGGGCCTTGACCCGATCCACTCGGCTGCGCTGACCGAGCAGTGGTTCGCTCCCGCCGCACAGGCCAGATCGGACCGGTGAAATGGGCGGCGCACCTCCGATCCTGCGAAGCACCGCAGCGCCATCCTCGCGCAGGGCGCGTTGCAATTTGCGACGGCCCGCGCCCGCTCCTCCCCCGCCGGCGCATTCTTCGCCGGAACCGCAGCGCCGCTTGTTGGCACTCCACTTGCTTCCACCCTCCAACGCCAACCTCGCAGTTGGACGCGGCAGGCCCGCAGCGGGCATCTTTCTCGGAGCACGGACACGAATGGCGCTCTATCTGGTCACCGGCGGCGCCGGCTTCATCGGATCGCATCTCTGTGACGCGCTGCTGGGAGCGGGGCATGCGGTGCGGGTGGTGGACGACCTGTCCACCGGACGGCGCGAGAATCTCGATCCCCGTTGCGAGTTGGTGGTCGGTGACGTAGCCGATGCGGTGCTCCTGCGCCGGGCGATGCGCGGCGCGGCTGGCTGCTTCCATCTCGCCGCCGTCGCCTCGGTGACGCCTTCGAACGAGGATTGGGTCGGCACGCACCGCGTGAACCAGACCGGGACCATCGCCGCCCTTGACGCCGCGCGCGCGGCCGGGCGGATTCCGGTTGTCTACGCCTCCTCCGCCGCGGTCTATGGTGACCAGGGCGGGGAGGCGTTGCGCGAGGACATGGCGCCGCGGCCGCGCACCCCCCATGGGGCCGACAAGCTGGGTTCGGAGCTGCATTCCGCCATCGCCTTCGGAATGCATGGGGTGCCGACCCTGGGTTTCCGCTTCTTCAATGTCTATGGGCCGCGGCAGGATCCGTCCTCGCCGTACAGCGGGGTCATCTCGATCTTCGCCGCACGCATCGCCGCAGGTCTGCCGGTGACGATCCACGGCGACGGCACGCAGACCCGCGACTTCGTCTTCGTGGCCGATGTCGTCGCGCACCTGCTGAAGGGCATGTCGCTGCTTGAGCGGTCGCCGGGCGCCCGGCTCTTCAACCTATGCACCGGCCACGGTACGTCGATCACTGAGCTCGTGCGGCTGGTCGGGCAGGCCGCAGGACGGGCGCCGATCCTCCGCCTCGGCCCGCCACGGCAGGGAGATATCCGCGCCTCCCTCGGTGATCCCACCACCGCGGCCAATGCGCTCGGGCTCATCGCCGCAACCAAGCTGGAGGCAGGGCTGGTGGCGACCCTCGCCCATGAGCGGCTCCGCGCGCCGCGGCAGGTCGCCAGGCGCTTGGCGGCCGCCACTGTCCCGGACGACGGCGACCTGCCGCCGTACTCCCGGTGGCGCGGCCCGGTTCTGGCGCGATCCGCCGGCCTCGCCGGATCGGACGCCAGGTACTAGGAGGCGCGGCGCATGTGCGGAATTGCAGGGCTGTACGGCCCTCCGGCGCCGTCCGAACCCCGGCGCGCGCTCGTATGGCGCATGGTGGACGCGATCGTCCATCGCGGGCCGGATGACCGTGGCGTGTTCGTCGAGGATCGCGTCGCCCTGGGCCACACCCGGCTCAGCATCATTGATCTCGCCACCGGGCACCAGCCCATGGTGGATCCGGAGGCCGGCGTGGCGATCGCCTTCAACGGCGAGGTTTTCAACTATATCGAGCTGCGACGCGATCTCATCGCGCGGGGGGTTCGCTTCCGCACGGAGTCGGATACCGAGGTGATCCTGCGCCTGTACCAGGAGCGGGGTACGGCCTGCGTGGACGCGCTGAACGGCGACTTCGCCTTCGCGATCTGGGACCGGCGCCGCGGCACGCTGATGCTGGCCCGCGACCGCATGGGAGTCCGCCCGCTCTACTACGCGCGGGTGGGCGACGGGCTTTGCTTCGCCTCGGAAATCAAGGCGCTGCTGCGGGTTCCCGGCGTCACGGCGGAGGCCGACCCGGTGGCGCTCGACCAGATCTTCACGTTCTGGCTGCCGCTGCCGCCGCGCACCGCCTTCCGCAACGTCTGGGAGCTGCCACCTGGGCACTTCCTGCTCGCCACGCCGGACCACGTCGAGGTCCGGCGCTACTGGCGTCTGGCCTTCCCCCGGCGAGGCGAGGAGGCCTCCGGCGCCGAGGAGGGCTCCGCCGCCGAGGATCTGCGTGCCCTCCTCACGGACGCGGTCCGCATCCGCATGCGGGCGGACGTGCCCGTCGGCTGCTATCTAAGCGGTGGGCTCGACTCATCCGTCGTCACCGCGCTCGCCAAGGAAGCCGCCTCGGCACCGCTGCGGACCTTCTCGGTGACCTTCGACTCGCCTGAATTCGACGAGAGCGGCGAGCAGCTCGAGGTGGTCGAGGCGCTCGGCACGGAGCACGAGGCGATCCGCTGCACGGAGGCGGACATCGGTGCCGCCTTTCCCGGCGTGGTCCGGCATGTCGAGCGCCCCGTCCTGCGCACCGCACCCGCGCCGCTCTACCTGCTCTCGAAGGCCGTCCGCCATGCAGGCTTCAAGGTGGTGCTGACGGGGGAGGGGGCCGACGAGGTCCTGGCAGGCTACGACATCTTCAAGGAAGCCAAGCTGCGGGCCTTCTGCGCGCGCCAGCCCGGTTCGCGGCTGCGGCCCCTGCTGTTCCGCCGCCTCTATGCGTACCTGCCCGGACTGCAGGCGCAAAGCTCCGCCTATCTCGCCGCCTTCTTCGGAATGGGCCTGGGCAGGGCCGAGGATCCGCTTTTCTCGCACTTGCCGCGCTTCGGGGCGGCCGCGCGCGCGCGGCTGTTCTTTTCGGAGGGGATGAGGGCCCATCTCGCCGGCTATGATCCCCTAGACGAGTTGCGGGAGGGGTTGCCCGTCGAGTTCCGCTACTGGCACCCGCTCCATCAGGCGCAGTACCTCGAAACCGCGTACCTGCTGCCCGGCTACATCCTCTCCGCGCAGGGAGACAGGGTCGCGATGGCACATGCCGTCGAAGGACGCTTTCCCTTCCTCGACCACCGCCTCGTCGAATTCGCCGCCGGCCTTCCACCGGAATTCAAGCTCAAGGGACTGCGCGAGAAGCACATCCTGCGCCGGAGCATGGCGGGGCGCCTGCCGCCCGCGATCGTGGGCCGGCCGAAGCAGCCCTACCGCGCGCCGGACAGTTCCTCCTTCTTTGGTCCCCATGCACCGGGCTACGCTGCGGAGCTCCTCTCACGGCGCGCTGTCGCCGAGGCCGGCTATTTCGATCCGGAGGCCGTCGGGCGGCTCGCGCGGAAATGCCAGATCGCCGGCGGCCTTGCCAGCATACGGGACAACCAGGCCCTGGTCGGCGTGCTCTCGGCGCAGCTCTGGCACCAGGCCTTCGTCGATGCGGACACGCACGCCGCGCCCGCCAGCTCCGCCCTGCCCGCCGCAGCCAATGCCTGAGGAGGAACCCATGGCCGTCGACATCGGTGCCGAAATCCTGACCTTCATCGAGGACAATTTGCTCTTCCGCAGCGGCCGGGACGCGCTGGATCCATCGGAATCCCTGCTGGAGGCGGGGTTGGTGGACTCCATCGGCGTCCTCGAACTTGTCGCCTTCCTGGAGAAGCGCTTCGGGATCAAGGTCGCCGACGCTGAGATCGTGCCGGAGAATCTCGATTCCGTGCGCGGCGTCACCGCCTATGTCACGGCGAAGCTCGGGCGTGAGGCGAGGGCGGCGTGACGGGCGCCGAATCGCGCCGGCGCGCAATCAGGGGCTAGTGGGATGCGCATCGAGACTTTCCTGACGGAGAGCGCGCGGCTCTTCCCGGACAAGACCGCTCTGGTCGCGGGCGGTCGGCGCATGAGCTTCGCCGAACTCGATGAGGCTTCGGGGCGGGTGGCCGCAGCGCTTGCCGCGCATGGGGTGGAGCGGGGCGACCGCGCCGTCATCTTCGCAGAGAACTGCTGGGAGGCGGTGGTCAGCCTATTCGCCGCGGCCAAGGCGGGCGCGGTGTTCAGCCTCGTGAACCCGACCGTGAAGGCCGAGAAGCTCGGCTACATCCTGGCCAATTGCCGGCCGGCCGCGCTGATCACGCGCGGCAGGCTCCTCGCCACGGCGGCCGAGGCGCTCATGCGCGTGCCCCCCGTCGCATGCTGCCTCGTCGCAGGTGAGGGCGCGGGCGCGCGCCTGCCCGGCGCGGTGTCCTTCGAGGCGGCGCTGTCCTGGCGGGGCGCGCCGCCGCGCTTTCCCGGTATCGAGCTCGACCTCGCCATGCTGGTCTATACCTCGGGCTCGACGGGGTTCCCGAAGGGCGTGATGATGACGCACCAGAACGTCGTCGCCGCCGCGACATCGATCACGACCTATCTCGAGAACACGCCCGAGGATGTCATCCTCAACGCCCTGCCGATCTCCTTCGACTACGGACTGTACCAGGTGCTGATGGCGGCCCGGGTCGGCGCGACCCTCGTCCTGGAGCCGAACTTCGCCTATCCACGGGCAGTCTTCGAGAGGATGACGGCCGAGAGGATCACGGGCTTTCCCATCGTGCCGACCATGGCGGCCATCATCCTGGAGATGCGCGATCTCCGGCCCGGCGGCCTGCCGTGGCTGCGTTACATCACCAATACCGCGGCCGCCCTGCCGCCGGCGCATATCGAGCGGCTGCAGGAACTCTTCCCACAGGCCTACATCTACTCGATGTATGGCCTGACGGAGTGCAAGCGCTGCACCTACCTGCCGCCGGAGCAGTTGAGGCACCGTCCGGGCTCGGTCGGGATCGCGATCCCGGGCACGGAAGCCTATGTGGTGGACGAGGATGGCCGCAGGATCCCGCCCGGGGTGGCCGGCGAACTCGTTATCCGCGGCCCGCATGTGATGAAGGGCTACTGGGAGGACGAGGTCGCGACAGCGCGTGCCCTGCGCCCTGGCCCCTTCCCTTGGGAGAAGGTCCTCCACACCGGCGATCTCTTCCGGACCGACGAGGAGGGGTTTCTCTACTTCGTCGGCCGCAAGGACGACATCATCAAGACGCGGGGCGAGAAGGTCAGTCCGAAGGAGGTCGAGAACGCCCTGTACGCCTTGCGCGGTGTGCGCGAGGCGGCGGTGATCGGCGTACCCGATCCGGTGCTCGGGATGGCGCTCAAGGCGGTCATCGCCGCCGATCCGGAGGCGGGGCTGACTGAGCAGGAGGTGATCCGCCACTGCGCGCAGCGCCTCGAGGATTTCATGGTTCCACGGCAGGTCGTGTTTCGTGACGGCCTGCCGAAGACGGACACGGGCAAGATCAGCCGCCGCCAGGTGGCCGAAGCGCTGGAGGGCGATTGAAGATGGACGGCATGCAGCCAGCCGCGCCCTTCTCGGCTGCGGCGTTGCGCATCGACACGGCCGCCGAGACGCGGCGCATCGCGGCGGCGGTCCGCGAGCAGGTGCTGCGGCGCCTGCGCCGGCGTGGCGTCGTGATCGGCCTGTCGGGCGGCGTGGACAGCAGCGTGACGGCCGCGCTCTGCGTCGAGGCACTCGGCCGCGATCGGGTGCTCGCGCTCCTTATGCCGGAGCAGGACTCGGACCCGGAAAGCCTGGAGCTCGGGCGGCTGGTCGCGCGGCACCTCGGCCTCGGCTGGGTGGTTGAGGACATAGCGCCGGTTCTCGCGGCGCTCGGCTGCTACGAGCGCCGGGATGCGGCGATTCGGCGTGTCGTCCCCGAATTCGGACCGGGCTGGGGCTGCAAGCTCGTGCTCGACGGCGCCATGCGCGCACGGGGCTACAACCTGTCCTCGCTCGTGGTGCATGGCCCGAACGGGCGGCAGGAGCGGCACCGCCTGCCGCTGGAAGCCTACCTCGCCGTGGTCGCAGCGACCAACATGAAGCAGCGCACCCGCAAGCAGATTGAGTACCACCACGCCGACCGGCTGGGCTACGCGGTGGCGGGCACCCCGAACCGCCTCGAATACGACCAGGGATTCTTCGTGAAGAACGGGGATGGTGCGGCGGACATCAAGCCGATTGCCCATCTCTACAAGTCGCAGGTGTACCAGCTCGCCGGTCATCTCGGGCTCCCTGAGGAGATCCGGCGCCGTCCGCCGACCACCGACACCTGGTCCCTGCCGCAATCACAGGAGGAATTCTACTTCAGCGTTCCTTGGGCGGTGATGGATCTCTGTCTTTTCGCCCTGGAGCGAGGCGTTCCCGCCGCGGAGGCCGCGGTGGCGTCCGGCCTGGCGCCTGCCGAGGTCGAGGCGGTCTGGCGGGACATCGGGGCCAAGCGGAAGGCCGCGCAGTACTTGCACGCACAGCCGCTTCTGATGGAGGATCCGTGACCGCCATCTTCACCGAGGCGAGGCCGCCGGCCGGGTTCCCGGCCTGCGACGCGGCATCGGTCGCTCCGGCGCGAGGCGCCTCGGGCGACATCCGTCCCTTCCACCCCGATGACGCCACGGCGGTCGCGGGCCTGTTCTGGCGCGTGTTCCGCCGCCGCCCGAGGCCCGCCCCGCACGCGCTCGCGGCCTATTTCGCCGAAGCCTTCCACGGGCATCCCTGGGCCGATCCGGAACTGCCGTCCCGCGTCTTCGTCAGGGCGGATGGCACCGTCCGTGGCTTCATCGGTGTGCTGCCGGTGCGCATGGCGCTGCGCGGGCGGCCGGTGCGCGCGGCTGTGGCCTCCTCCATGGTGGTGGAGAACCCGGCGGAGGACCCCATGGCGGGCGCGCGACTCCTCCGGGCCTTCCTTGAGGGGGGGCAGGATCTGTCGCTGAGCGAGACCTCGAACCTGCCTTCGGAGCAGATGTGGCTGCGGCTGGGCGGACGGTTGCTGTCGGCGCACAGCCTGGGGTGGACGCGCGTGCTGCGACCCGCTGGTCACGCCGTCACGCGCGCCGGGGCGCACACCTCTGCGGTGCACTTGCTGCGTCCGATCGCTGCTGCGCTCGATCCCGTCCTCGCGCGGTGGACCGGCGGCGAGCCTGCGTCCGCGGCCGAGGAGGGCGCCGATGTGGCGCCAGAGGAACTTGCCTGCATCGTTCCGGACATTGTCAGGCACTTTACGCTGCACCCGGATTTCGACGCACCGTCGCTCCGCTGGCTGCTTTCCCATGCCGCGCGCAAGGAGCAGCATGGTGCGCCAATCGCCCGGATCCTGTATGACCGCAAAGGTCGCCCGGCGGGCGGCTACCTCGCCCATTTCCAGCCGGGGGGCGTCCTGCGCCTCGTGCAGATCTTCGCCAGGCCAGCCCAGGCCGAGGTCGTGCTGGGTGACATTCTTGCTCAGGCGTGGCGGCGCGGCGCGGTCGCCGTCTCGGGCAGGAACCAGCCCGAGTTGATGCATGCCCTGTTGCCGCAGCGCTGCGTATTCCGGCCCACCGGATCCATGCTTGTGCACGCGCCCTCGCC